>CAZZPX010000127.1:0-8207 GCA_964655955.1 uncultured Phycisphaerales bacterium
CCAACGTGACGCGATCACCCCTGTGCACGCCGGTGATGTATTCCTGGAGAGCGACGCTCCGCCGCAGCCTGGTGCCGCCGTCCGTCTCGGGTTGGCTGGGCGCGTCGCTCATCCGCTCTCACCGCCGAGCGCCGCCTCGGCGAGATCGATGCTGCGGGCGGCGGCGGCGGCCTTGTTCACGGTTTCCTCGTACTCGGCGTCGTGCTGCGAGTCGGCGACGATGCCGCCGGCGCTCTGCAGGTGATAGATCCAGGTGCGCCCCTGCCGCGCCTGCGTGGGCACGACGATGGTGCGCAGCGCCAGCGCCACGTCCATGTCGCCATCCAGTCCGACCACGCCGAAGCCCCCGCCGTACGGCCCGCGCCTCATCGGTTCGAGTTCATCGATGATCTGCATGGCGCGACTCTTGGGCGCGCCGCTGACCGTGCCGACCGGCAGCGCCGCGCGCAGCGCGTCCCACGAGGTCAACCCTTCCCGCAGGCGACCGGTCACCGTCGAACTGATGTGCATGACGTGGCTGTAGCGCTCGATCTCCATCACCGCGGGAAGCTGGATCGTCGCCCTGGCGCAGACTTTGCCGACATCGTTGCGGCCGAGATCCACGAGCATGATGTGCTCGGCGCGCTCCTTGGCGTCGGCGAGCAGCTCCTGCTCCAGGGCGAGGTCTTCCTGTTTCGTCGCGCCGCGCCGGCGCGTGCCTGCGAGCGGTCGATTCGTCACGACCCCGCCGTGCACGCGGCAGAGGATCTCTGGGCTCGAGGCGATGAGAATGACGCCCTGCGCCTGCAGGTAGCCCATGTAGGGGCTGGGGTTGACGATGCGCATGGCGCGATAGACGTCGAAGGGATCAGCCGTGCTCCGCCGCTCGAAGCGCTGACCCAGGACGACCTGGAAGATGTCGCCCGCGAAGATGTACTCCTTCGCCCGCGCCACCATCTGCCGGTGCTGCTGGCGCGTCAGGTTCGATGTGAGCGTCTCGCCGCGCGAGGTGATCAGTCGCAGGCTGACCTGTCCGGCGGGGAGCGGGATCTTATGCGACTCCAGCCGGGTCACGAGGTTCGCCAGATCCGCGCAGGCGCGCTCATAGTCCGCCTCGGGAACGCCGGTCAGCTCGACGAGCCGCACCGCGTAGAGCAGCTTCTGCACGTGGTCGAAGATGGCGAGACTGCGATACAGGGCGAAGTGCAGGTCGGGCAGGTGCCGATCGTCGGGCGGCCCGCCGGTGAGCTTCTCCGGCTCGGTCCAGCGCACGGTGTCGTACCCCGCGAAGCCGACCCAGCCGCCCACGAACGTCTCGGGCGTGCTCTCATCGCGCAGCAGGGTTTGCCGGGCCGCCAGATCCTGCAGGATCGACATCGGGTCGTCCGCCTGGATCTGCCGCTGCTCGGCGCCGCGATGGTCGCGCAGAAAGACCGTCTGCCCGCGGGCGATGACTTCGAGGTCCGGTTGGGCTCCGACGAAGCTGTATCGACCCTGGCGCTCGCCGTTTTCCACCGACTCGAAGAGAAAGCTCGGCGCCTCGCGCTCGTCCGGCTCGACCAGACGACGGTACGCGAGCACCGGCGTGAGCTGGTCGCTCATCAGCCGGGCGACGAGCGGCACGTGCGCGCCCGCCGCCGCGCCTTCGGCCAGGCGCAGGAATGTCTCCCGGTCGGGAAGGTACATGCCGGGAGTGTAGCAGCAGGCGTTCGCAGCGACCCGAGCCTCGAATGCAGCCGCGGGCGGGTTATACTCCGGGCCGCCCGCTCTGGCCATCCAGGAAGAGGACACCCATGTTGAAACGGCTGTGCATCGTTCTTGCTCTTGCCTCGCTGTTTGCCGTTCGCGCGCAAGGCGCGCCGCTCGGGTACTACCGCCAGCCGACGCTGCGCGGCGACAACGTCGTCTTCGTCGCGGAAGGGGATCTGTGGCTGGTGTCGGCGGCGGGCGGCGAGGCCCGGCGACTCACCACGCACCACGGCGTCGAGTCGGATCCCACGATCTCGCCCGATGGCCGCATCCTCGCCTTCTGCGCTCAGTACGAGGGCCCGACCGAGGTGTACACCATGCCGCTCACGGGCGGCTCGCCCCTCCGTCGAACCTTCACGGGCGGCAACGTCCAGTCGATCGGCTGGACGGGCGACGGCAGGCTCATCTGCGCCACGACCGTCTACTCGACGCTGCCGCAGCGACAACTGATCCTGCTCGACCTTGACACGAATCAGCATGAACTGGTGCCGCTTGCCCAGGCGGCGGACGGTTGCTTTGACGAAGCGGGCGTCCTCTATTTCACGCGCTGGAACGCCCAGGGCAGCCACACCAAGCGCTACAAGGGCGGCACCGCGCAGGACGTCTGGAGCTATCCGCTTGGCGCCGAGGAAGCGCGCTGCCTCACCTGCGACTACGACGGGACGAGCCGCGGCCCGATGTACGAAGCCGACCGCGTCTACTTCTGCACCGATCGCAGCGGCGCGATGAACCTGTGGTCGATGCGCACGGATGGGTCGGACCTGCGGCAACACACGCAGCACGTCGCCTGGGAGGTGAACGAGACGTCGCTGGATCGGGGACGCATCGTCTATCGCCTCGGCGCGGATCTGCGGCTCTACGACATCGCGGAGGATCGCGACGAGCCGATCTCCGTGCGTCTGGCCAGCGACTTCGACCAGGCGCGAGAGCGCTGGCTGGAAGAACCGCTCGACTATGTGACGAGCTGGGATCTTTCGCCGGACGGCACGCAGCTTGTGCTGACCGTGCGCGGGGAGATCTTCGTGATCTCGACGGAGCACAAGCGGCGCATTCGCCTGACGCGGGATTCGCTCGTGCGCTACCGCCAGGCGCAGTTCCTGCAGGACGCGCAGGCGGTGCTGGCGCTCTCCGATGAATCCGGTGAGCTTGAATTCTGGTCGCTGCCGCTCGATCCGCACAAGAAGCGCGCGCAACTCAGCGATGGCGGGCGCATCTTCCGCAGCGATGGCACGCCGTCTCCCGACGGCCGGTGGCTGGCCTTTCAGGACAAGAACCAGGCGCTCTGGCTGGTCGATCTGCGCAGCGGAGAGTCGCGCACGATCGCCGAGTCGCCCTACGAAGCGTTCAGCGGCCTGACCTGGTCGCCCGACAGCCGGCTGCTCGCCTACGCAGAGCCGGCCGCCAACACGCACACGCAGATCAGGTTGTACGACACGCAGCGCGGCGAGACGCTCGATGTCACGACGGATCGCACGCGCAGCTTCAGCCCCGCGTTCAGCGCCGATGGCGAGTGGCTGTACTTTCTCTCGGACCGCCATTTCCGTTCGAAGGTCTCGGACCCCTGGGGTTTTCGCCAGCCGGAGCCGTATTTTGACGAGACGGCCAGGATCTACTGCGTGTCACTGACGCCTGAGCGCCGCTCTCCGTTCGCCGCCGATGATGAATTGACGCTGGCGACGAAGAAGCAGAACGACGAGCGTGAAGGCGACGAGACGGATGCTGAGGAGGAGGCGGCCGAGGCGGGCGCTGCGAACGCCGATGAACCGCTCGCGGTCGACTATGACCTGGTCGGCCTGACCGAGCGCCCGGTCGAGGTGCCTGCCCCGCCGGGCAACTACAGCGGGCTCAACGTCGGCAAGGATGCGCTCTTCTACCTCAGTGACGGCGGCAGCGGCTTGTCGCTGCAGATGCTTCCGATCAGCCGCAAGGAGCCGAAGGTCAAGACCGTGATCGGCGGCATCAGCGCCTGCCAGCTTTCCGACGATCGAGAGAAGCTGCTGCTGCGCAGGGGTGAGAGCTTCTCTATCGTCGACGCGGGCGCCGATGTGGATTTTGACAAGGGCAAGGTCGATCTTGACGACTGGCGCTTCAGCATCGATCCGCGGGAAGAGTGGCGGCAGATGCTGATCGAGGCGTGGCGCCTCGAGCGCGACTTCTTCTACGATCCGGCGATGCACGGGGTGAATTGGCCCGGCGTGCTCGACAAGTACCTGCCTCTCGCCGATCGCGTCTCCGATCGAGCAGAACTCAGCGACCTGCTGGGCCAGATGATCAGCGAGCTTTCCGCGCTGCACATGTATGTCTTCGGCGGCGATCACCGTCGCGGCGAGCCCAGCATCAACCAGGGATTCCTCGGCGCGCATCTGGCGCGAAAGGCGAACGGCAGCTATCGCCTCGAGCACGTCTATCAGACCGATCCGGACTATCCCCAGGGCGCCTCGCCGCTCGCCGAGGCCGGGCTCGATGTCCGCGAAGGCGATCTCATCATCGCGGTCAACGCCGAGTTGACCGCCCAGGCGCGCGACATCGGCGAGCTTCTGCGCGACCAGGCGGGCCGGCCCGTACGCCTGTCGCTGCAGCGCGGCGGGGAGGTGCACGATGTCATCGTCACGCCGATCGACGCTCGCGCGGATCGCGATCTGCGCTACGACGAATGGGAGTACACCCGACGCCGGCTGGTCGAGGAACTGAGCGGCGGGCGACTCGGCTACGTGCACCTGCGCGCGATGGGCGGCGGCGACATCGCCCAGTGGACGCGCGAGTTCTATCCCGTCATCGATCGCGAAGGCCTCATCATCGACTGCCGGCACAACAACGGCGGGAACATCGACAGTTGGATCCTCGAGAAGCTGATGCGCAAGGCCTGGTTCTACTGGCAGGGACGCGTCGGAGAACCCACGACCAACATGCAGTACGCCTTCCGCGGCCATCTCGTCACGCTCTGCAACGAGTGGACCGCGTCCGACGGCGAGGCCTTCGTGGAGGGCTTCCGTCGCCTTGGCCTGGGCAAGATCATCGGCACGCGCACCTGGGGCGGCGAGATCTGGCTCTCCTACAGCACGCCGCTCGTCGATCGCGGCATGGCGTCGGCGGCGGAGTGGGGCGTCTACGGGCCCGAAGGCGAGTGGCTCATCGAGGGATGGGGCGTCGAGCCCGACATCGTCGTCGAGAACCTCCCGCGCGCGACGTTCCTCGGCGACGATGCGCAGTTGCGCGCCGCGGTGGAGCACTTGCTGCAGAAACTCGAGGAGGAGCCCATCGATACGCCCGTCCATCCACCCTACCCGGACAAGAGCGGCCCGGAGAATCGCTGAGCCCGCGACGAGGACAGTGCAGCCGCAGGGGCGCCCGCCTTATGCCACCCAGGCGCCGGCGTAGTCGGAGACGTAGCCCTCGCAGTCGCGCTGCACGAGCTGGTACAGCCGCTTGACGATCTGGCGGGCGTGCAGCAGATCGTGGCTGGTCCAGGCGGCGAGCAGATCGCCCGCCCGCATCGAGCCGAGCTTCGGATGCACGTGCTTGCTGGACCAGTCGGGATGGTTGAGTGCGCGGAGGTTGCGCAGCGAGGCGTCCCGCTCGTCTCGGAATCGACTCAGCGACTCGCCCAGATCGCGCTCGTTGTGCCTGCGCTCGAGCGCCCACGCCTCGGGGTCAATGGGCGGCCAGTCGCGCGCGGGATCCTCCAGCGTCAGCTGCACGCGTCGACGAAAGTCGTCCACCTCCTCGTCGGCGAGATGGTTGACGATCTCGAGAATCGACCACTGTCGCTCTCCCGGCCGCCAGCGGCCATCCTGCGGCGGTACGCCGTTGACAAGCGCAGTCAGCCGCGCCGGGAAAGCCTCGAGTGACTTGATGAGCGAGCCAGCATCCATTGTGCGTTTCTCCGACTGGTCGAGCAGGTGTCTGGCTTGGGTTGTACCTCGCCCGAGTCGCGCGTGCACGTCGGGGACTCCGCGGAGAGGGGCGTTTGGTGAGCCGGACCAATTGAAAGCCGCGAACGAGCGGCTCGTTCGCGGCTGGGGTCGATTCAGGACTACTGGCTTGATATGAAGACTGAAGTCCTCAGGCCGAGCTCTTCCTGTTTACGGGCAGGGTTGCCCGTAGACGCCGAGCAGTTCGCCGAGGTCTGCCTGGTCGGTGTCGCCGTCGCCGTCGAGATCGCCGCCGTCGTCGATTCCGTAGGAGCCCAGCAGGTGGCCGAGATCCGACTGGTCGCGCACGCCGTCGCCGTTGAAGTCGCCCAGGCACGAATCATCGCAGACGAGCGACTCGATGCGCACATCGTCGATGTTCCAGCCGCAGTACCGCCAGCCGACGTCGGTCGTGCCCATGGTCCAGCGGAGGTAGACCGTGGGCTGGCCGTCGGCCCACTGGGAGATGTCGACCGCCTCTTCACTCCAGGCGCTGTCCGTGATCTCGCCGCTGTTCTCCCAGACGGTGTGCCAGGTCGAGCCGTTCGTGCTCACGCGGATGTAGGCGTGGTCGTAGAGCGGCTGCTCCACGCCGAGCCAGCGCCAGAACTTGAGCGTGGCGCGCGAGAGGTCGGAGCAGTCGATGGCGGTGCTGGTGAGGTGGTACTCGGGCATACTGTTGGCGTAGTCGCCGTTCAGGTTGTAGCCGTACACGCGCGGGCCGGTGTGGCCGCTCGTGGGATCCGGGCCGCCGTACTCCCCGCCGCCGCCGGTCGGCTGGCCGTAGGCCCACTGGCCCTGGGTGGACCAGCCGGGGTTGGCGTCCATGGTCTCCTCGAAGGCGACCTCGACGCCGCTGAACGCTTCCGCGTGGAATGAGTTGTCGGGCGCGTTGAAGGGGCTGGTGACGGTCTCTCCGTCGGTCGTGTCGACCGTGAAGTAGTAGCTCACCTGGGCGGCGCAGTCGAAGCTGGGGAAGACAGCCTCGTACACGTCGGGTTCGATCTCCGACATGGAGCCCTGCATCCAGCCGCCCCCGTCATTCCAGTAGAAGCGGCCGCTGCCGGGCTCGGGTTCGGCCTGGTAGCTGACGACCTCGACGCGAATGGCGGTGCCGCCGTTGGGATCAACCAGGTCAGGCCGGCCATTGGGGAATTCGATGCCGAGCGAAGTCATGCTCAGCGCGACGCCGACCGCCTCGAAGGCGTCGATCATTCCGAACCCGTAGGTGTTGTCGTTGCCGGCGGCGCCCAGGTCGACGGCGGTGTCGTAGATGATCTGCATCATCTCTTCGACGGGCAGGTCGGGGTTGGCTTCACGCATGAGGGCCATGACGCCGTTGACGTGCGGACTGGCCATGGAGGTGCCGCTGTACTGCGAATAGCCGCCGCCGGGGACCGAGGAACGGGTGTTGACGCCCGGGGCCGAGATCTCCGGCTTGATGGCGCTGCTGCCATCAGGCGTGCAGTTGGAGGGACCACGCGAGGAGAAGCTGGCGATGGGCCAGTTCGGGTCGTAGGGATCGATGGCGCCCACGGCCATGGTGTGGTACTCGTCGGTGGCGCGATCGGGGGGCCGGCCGATGGTGGCCGCGCCGGGGCCTTCGTTGCCCGCGGAGAAGATGATGGCGATGCCCGCCGCCTGGCAGGCGTCCAGGTAGCTCCAGAAGGTCTGATCGCAGGGGGGATAGCCGTGCGAGGTGGTGACACGCCAGGAGTTGGAGCAGGTGGCGGGCACATCCCAGTTGGTCCCCGGATCGCCGTCGGGATCGATCATCCACTGGAAGGACTCGATGGCGTCGGCGACGGTCTGGGAGATGCTGGCGCGGTCGATGGCGGCCGAGGAGATCCAGTAGGCCCCGGGGGCCACGCCGATCTCGCTGCCGGGCGCCCCGCCGCAGACCGTGCCCATGGTGTGGGTGCCGTGCGAGCCTGAGTCGAAGGGGAAGTTGTTGTTGTAGGTGTAGGGATCGAGCCAGGCCCACTCGGGATGTCCGGCGTACTGGGGCAGCGTGCCGGCCCAGCGGCTGGCGAGGGCGGGGTGGTTGCCGTCCACGCCGGTGTCGATGGTGGCGACCAGGACGCCGGCGCCGGTGATGCCCATGGCCCAGACCTCCGGCGCCCGCACGGCGACGATGCCGGGCTCTGGGGCGCGGGGGCCGTCGCCATCGTCGGTCTTGCCGGTGGCGACGGGAGCCATGAGTTCGATGCCGTAGTTGGGATAGATCTGGCCGACGTCGAGTCGGTGGGAGAGGGCGTCGATGAAGTCGCCCGTGGCTTCGACGCGGATGACGTTGGCGACCCAGAAGGTCTCGAAGTCAGCCACGTCGCCGCTCTGCACGCCCTGCTGCAGGTGGGCGATGAGGCCGACCTGGGAGCGGTCGGCGAGGCTCTGCAGCGAACGCACGACCAGTTCGTGGCGGGCACGCATGGAGGCGCGGGCGTCGTTGGCGGCGGCGGTGAGGGCCTTGGCGTCCACCTGTTCGTCAAGATAGACCAGCGCGGAGATGATCTCATCCGGCTGGGCCTGGGCGATCGTCTCCTGAAGTTCGGGCGCGATGATGTCGGC
>CAZZPX010000128.1:0-8192 GCA_964655955.1 uncultured Phycisphaerales bacterium
TCCAGGCGTCGATGACGTACTGGGCGTCGGGATCATCCGTGTAGAACAGGGACGCGGCCTGCTCGAAGTCGCCGGCGGCGAAGGCGTCGATGGCGGTGAAGAGCGCTTCCAGCGGATCCCCCGCTGCGCCCGGGGCCTCTCCGTCCGGCCCGTCGCCATTCATGTCGTCGGCTGCGCCCATGCCGGTCTCTTCGGCGGGGAACTCGCCGCCGGAGGTGACAGCGCGGATCTGCCACAGCCGCTCGCGCAGCCCGGCGATCGTGTCCTGCAGTTGCTGGCTGCCGCGCACGCTGTCGAGCGTATCCAGGGCGTCGCTGTAGGCCTGCGTGGCCTGCGCGAGGAGTTCGGCGCGCGCGGCGGACATTCTCTCGAGATTCGCCGCCAGCGCTTCCTGTTCGGGCAGCGCGGCCAACTGGCGCAAGGGCTCGAGCGCGTCGATGTAGGCGTTCAGGCTGCGGGCGTGCTGCCAGCGCAGCCGACCCAGCGCCTGCTGGTAGCGCGCCAGGGCCGTCGCCGTCGCCTCGCGGGCGTTGGTCGACGCCTTCGAGCGAGCCGTGCGCGCGGCGCGGATGGCCCGTTCCGCCTCGCCCACCGCCTGCTCGTACGCCGCGTTCAGATCCGTCTCCGCCAGGCTGATCAGGTCGCTGTAAAGCTGCCCGGCCTGGTCGATGAATTGGCGCGCCAGGTCCCGCTGATCCGCGGCCGCCTCCTGGCGGTGCATCAGCCGGCCCTCGATGTCCGACTCGGCTTCGCGCAGGATCTCCAGGTACTGCTCCCCGTGCGTGATGAGCTGCTGCACCCGCTCGAGTTCCGGCCGCCGCGCCCCGGCCTCGGCGGTGCGCTGGGCGTGCCGGCTATCCACGGCGGCGCCCTGGCGCTGCATGTCCGTGGCGCGGTTGATGAGTTCGTAGCGGTTCGCCGCCCCGTAGGCGTCGCGCGCCTGCGAACGCAGATCATCGGCCTGCAGACGGAAGTTCTCGAAGGCGGTGCGGTGCTGCGTCGCCTCGCCGGTGAGCTGATTGAGGCGGCTCTCCAGGCGGCGTTCCTGCTGCCGCAGCGCCGCCAGTTCCGCGTTCGTCGAGGCGCGCTGGTCGGTGAGGAGCTGCCGCTCCGCCGTCGGGTCGTAGTCGCTGAGCAGCGCCGCGTTCTGCTGCACGCGGGCGATGGCGTCGGCGACCTGGCGCAACTGCTCGGCGAGGCTTCCCGCACGCCGCTCCAGGTCGAGGATCTCGAAGGAGCGCAGATCCGTCAGGCCGGCGTGCGAACGCGCCATCAGGCTGTTGAGAGCGCTCTGCTGGATGTCCAGCCCCTTGCCGGCGTCATCGGTGAGTTCGCGGATCGCTTCCTTGTACGCCGCCTCGCGCACCGGCGCGGGCGCTGGCGCCACGCCGTGCCGATGCACCTGCTCGAGAATCCGCGCGGAAGCCTCCGCGGCTTCGGAGGCGGCGACGCGATCTGCAGTCTGCTGATCCTCGCACCCCATCTGGCCAAGGGCGAGCGTGGTCCCGGCGACGAGCAGCACCCCGAGCCTGGACCGGCCGGGGCGTTGATTCTGTGGGCGAAGTGCACTCATCGAAGTCCTTCTCCAGGGCGAGAGTCCAATGAGCCGGGCAGTGTAGCAGATGCCGGCTGCCTCAGGCGCGCCGGCCCCCGCTGCGGCCCCCGCCCCGCAGGGCGGCGCTACCGCTCGATGTCGCCCTCGTCCTCCGGTGCCCGAAAGGTCTCGGGCGGCAGCAGCGACGGCGGCTCATACTCGATGGCGTGACTCGGCCGGGGCAGGTACATCGATTTGATCCACTCGACCGCATCGAGGAACTTGCGATCCTCGCGGTCGCGGAAGGCGGGTCGCCACCCCTCCACTTCGGGATGGTCGAACGCGGCGAGATCGTGCGGCAGGCCCAGATCCAGCAGCGGCGAGGCCGGCGGGTCCGAGTAGTTGATCAGCGCTTCTCCCTCCGGCAGGCGGAAGCGCTCGAGCGTGAGGAAATTGGAATAGACCGTGCGGTCGCTGCCCCGGTCGCGCGTGTGCAGGAAGAAGCGCCCCGCCTCCAGCCCCCCGTGACAGCGCGTCGTGCCGCACGAACTGAGCAGCCACTTGCGATGCACGTCGTCGCGGAAGAGTTCCAGCGAGCGCGGCTGCTCCAGCACGCGCACATCGTCATAGAACTCGCGCGCGCCGAGGCGGAAGATGACGCCGAGCACCGTGGCGTCCGACTGCTGCATGAAGATCGCGCGCGCGGTGCGCGTGTCGGGAATGAGCGGGTCGCCGGTGTATTTCTCCACCAGGCGCTCCCGCACAGCGCGGGGGATCACCATGCGCGGCGGGTTGCTGAGGTCGATCTCGTAGACCCGCAGCAGGTTCGCTTCCTCCTCCGTGATGCGGTTGTCGGGAAGCAGGCGATACAACTCGGCCAGGGACAGCCTCCCGTCCTCCTGCGGCTGGGCCCGGCGATTCTCCCGCTGCATGGTGATCTGCGCGCCGATCGTATAGAAGAGCCGGCGCGCGCGCTGGCTGTCGGGGTCGGCGTCGAGAACGCTGCCCGCCTCCTCGAGCGCGATCTCGAGTTCATGGTTCTGCATCAGCCACTCGACGAGATCCAGCCGTCGCTCATAGTCGCTGTCGTGCAGTTGCGCTCGCCGCGCTTCGTAGCGCTCTCTGACGCTGGGGAGCAGTTCGATGCGGCGAATCTCGCGCTGCTCCAGCTTCAGATCGATGCCCGCGATGACCAGGATGACCTCATCGTCGCTCTGGAACTTCAGCCCGCCGCGAATCCACTGACCGGTGCGGGTGATCACCAGCGCCTCGGGATACCCGCCGAAGCCGTCGTCGGCGGGAGGCTCCTCCGCGTCGGCGGCCTCCTGCGGCTCGGCCTCGGTCGGCGCGGCGTCATCTTCCGCTTCGCGCGTCTGGGCGGCGGCGGACGCGGCATCGTCGGCTGCCTGCATCCCCACGCTGCAAGTCAGAAGCGCAAATGCCAGCCCGAGCACAATGCAGAGTGAATGCAACTTCATCTGGTGCCCTCGTCAGGCCCCCGGCGACGCAGAGTCGTGCGTGCGGGCGCGCGGGCGGCCACTGTCCTTGCAGGCTATACGCCGGGCCCCGGCCGGGCAAGCGTTCCGGCTTCCCTGCTGGAAGATTCCCCTGCCCAACGCTACCGTCAGGGCGTGGCTCAACCCATTGACGAGCGTGCATCCGACTTCCCGCCGCGCGGACTCATCGACGCGCACAACCATCTGCTGCCCGGCCTGGACGACGGGTGCACGGATGTCGATGAGTCGCTCGCCTGCATCCGGTCGCTCATCGAGGCGGGGTACGTCGGCGCGGTCTGTACGCCCCACGGCGGCCCGCGCATCGCGCCCGACAACACGCCCGAGCGCATCGCCGACGCCGTCAGCGCCCTGCAGCAGGCGATCGACCGGGAAGGGCTGCGTTTTCCCGTGCTGCCCGGCTGCGAACTGTCGCTCACGGCGGATCTGCTGGACTGGGTGAAGGCGCACGGCGTGCCCGCCCTGGGCGCCCCGGGCGACGCGCGCGAGCGCCGCGCGGGCGCCGTCCTCTTCGACTACTGGGGCACCCACTGGACGAGCGATTGCGACGCCTTCGTCGACCATCTGCTCGCCCATGATCTCACGCCTGTCCTCGCCCACCCCGAACGCATGAACCTTCACGACGGCTGGCTGGAACTGCTCGACGATCTCGCCTCGCGCGGCGTGCTGCTGCAGGGAAACCTGCGGCCGCTCGTCGGCAAGGACGGTCTGCTCACGCAGTATCGCGCCGAGCAACTGCTCGATCTCGAGCGGTACGAGATGATGGCGCTCGATGCGCACCACCTCGGCTGCCTGCCGGCCCGGCTGGAGGGCGCGAGGCGCCTGCGCGTCGGCTGGGGCCGCAAGACCGCCCGCCGCCTGCTGGACACCGGACCGCGCCGTTTGGCGGCGCTCAGCCGCGCCGTCTCCAGCGCCAGCGACGCCGGCTCATGAGGCGCGGCGAATGTCGTGTGAATCCTCTTCCACGGCGAACCCGATGAGATCCGAGGAGGCGCCGCTGCGCACGTCGACGAGTTGCGGACGACCTTGCGCGTCCTCCACCACGCACACCGGGCCCCTGACCGCCTGCTTGAACCGGAAGCAGCGCCTGCGAATCTGCAGGATGGTCTTGGCGTGGATCATGTTCTCCACGTGCACGTCTACCTGCGCCAGCCGTGACACCGTCGCCTCGCCGTCGGCGATGGCCTTGTCGAGCTTCTCGAGGTTGCGCTGCAGGCTCTGCACCTCGAAGACGAGTTGCGTCAGTTCGTCGACCTGCGAGCCGATGATCTTGCCCGCCGCCCGCTTGAAGACGTCGTGCCGTTCCTTTGCTTCGGCCAGCCTCTTGGCGACCTTCTCGCGTTTTTCCCAGGTCTGATCCAGCAGGTCATCGAGTGACTCGACCCGCCCGACCCGCAGCGTGGTGATCTGCGATGGCGCGCCGAGAACCTTCAATTCGACCGGTCCGGCGACGCTGACGCAGCCGCCGATCAGCGTCGCGTGCGTGGCGCGCAGGCGCCTGCCGACGCAGAGCCGGCTGTGCACGATCTCCTTGTCGACGAGCAGATCGAGCCCGACCGTGCCGCTCACGCTGTCGAGGTAGTGCGCGGAAAGCGAAGCGCCGATCTGGATCGTGCCCTTCTCCCGGCCTGCCATGCCGCGCCCGAAACGCGCGTCGCCGGTCGTGCGGATGACCGCTGCTTCGATCAGTCCCGCGACGACGAGCGAGCCGTCGACGTCGACGATGAATCCGTCGCGCACGCCCTTGCCGACCTGGACGTCGCCGTTGAAGCGAATGTTGCCCGTGTTGAAATCCACGTAATCGCGAATGCGCAGCTCGCGCTCCACCTTGAGCTTGCCCCCATCCTCGAGGAGCATGCCGGCATGTCGCGCCACCACGGCGCCGTCCGCCTGCACCACGATCGAGTCGTCGTGGCTCAGCTCGAAGGGCTGCGGCTGCTTGCAGGCGAGCACCTTGCCCCGCACGTCCACGCCGTCGCATCCCTCGACCGGAGGCACGATCCTCGCGATCCGCTCCCCCGCCTCGACAATCAGCAGATTCGTCCGTTGACGGTAATCAACTGCGGCCTCGCCCTCTTCCTCGTCCGGCTCGGCATCCGCCGCCGCGCCGCCGTCCGCGTCCCCAGCGTCGATCTCAGCCGCCGGCTCCTGCGCCGGCGGCGGATCCGGCTCGCTGGTCCGCCCGCGGAAGATCGGCAGACGGGCCAGCTCGCGGAACTTCTCCTCGAAACAGATGCTCCCCAGCGTCCCGTGCCGCGGCGGCAAACCGCGGGCGACCACGATCTCGTAGTCCTGCGGCTCCTCGGCGTCGCGCTGCGCCAGCGCCTCCTCGATCGCCGCGAGCACGTGGGCCGTGATCGCCACGTCGCGCTGCTGCAGCGCCGCCCGGATCTGCGCTTCCGGTTCGCACGAGGGATCGAAATGCGAGCGAATGATGAGTGTCGCGGACATGCCGTCCGCGGCAATCACCACGCGCAGGCCATCATCTCTCGGCGGCATACGCCACTCCTTACGCGGGTCCTCGCCGCGCCTGCTGGTTGGGTTGCGCCGACGGGGTGCACGCCGCGTCGACGCCTTCGGTTTGGTCGCTGCTTTCGCGCATGCGCTCTCGTTCGCTGTGTGTTCAGGCGGCCGCCGCCAGCCGGCGTCGCCAGACGGTGTTCTGCGGCGCCGGCAGGGCCTGCAGCGTCGTGCGCAGACCGTGCAGCGTCTCGCTGCGCCCGACCAGCAGCCAGCCGTCGGTCGCCAGACACGATTCGAACTGCTCGACGCAGTGCTGTTTCATTGCGTCGTCGAAGTAGATGAGGACGTTCTCACAGAGGATCACGTCGAAGGCGCCGAAACGCCGCGCCGCTTCCCCATCCACGAGGTTGTGCCGCTCGAAGCGCACCAGGGCCGCCACCGCGGGATCCAGGCGCAGCCGCGCTGCCGCGTCACCGGGGTCGCCCTCGATCCGCGCGAAGCAGCGCCGCCGCAGCGCTGCCGGGACGTTTGCAGCCGCGACCTCTGCGTATTCGCCCGCGCGCGCGCGCGCCAGCACCCGGTCGGAGAGATCCGTCCCCAGGATCTCCACGCGCCAGTCCGCCAGGCGGTTTCCCAGCGCCTGATGCAGCAGCATCGCAAGCGAATAAGGTTCCTCGCCGCTGCTGCACGCGACCGACCAGATGCGCACGCTTCGACTTGCAGCGCGTCGGCGCAACAGCTCCGGCAGCAAGGTTCGCTCGAGGTAGCCGAACTGCTCCGCATCGCGGAAGAAGCTCGTCTCGTGGATGGTGATGTGCTCGCAGAGAGCCTGGAACTCGCTCTCCGCATCCGGAGCTTCGAGCCGCCGCAGGTACTCGTCATAGTCGACGATGCCGAGCTGCGCCAGGCGCGGCGCCAGTCGCCACTCGAGCAGGAACTTCTTCCCCTCGTGGATGTTGATGCCGCTGCGCGCGTGGATAAGCCCGCGCAGCGTGTGGAACTGCACCAGCGTCATCCGCGGATTGGAGGCTTCTGCCGGCATGGCGTGCTCCGGATCCCCTGTAAAGGGTCTCGCCGTCTTATCGGCTCAAGTCGGACCCGACTACACCCCCGCCGCTCGATCCGCCCTGGGGACGGGGGAGCCGCATCGACCGCGGGCCGCCGACGCTGCGACCGTCAGGAACTCTCCCTATCATCAGGGCAGCGCCCCGGCGGGCCCGCCTTCCGCCCGCGGGCAGATCGATCCCAACTTCCTTTTTGACAAGAGGATGCGAAGCGAACGCCCATGGAGACGGCCCTGACAATCGGCACATTCGACGGCGTCCATCTCGGGCACGCCACGCTCGTCGAGCGCTGTCGCGAACTGGTCGGGTCGGGCGGTCGCGTTGTCGCCCTCGCCTTCGATCCGCATCCGCTTACCGAGCTGAAGCCGAATCTCGCGCCGCCCCGGCTGACGACCTTCGAGCAGCGGCAAGCACTCCTCCTGCAGGCCGGGGCCGACGACGTGCTGCGATTGCACCCTGACCGTGACACCCTCTCGCTCACGCCCGAGCAATTCGTCGACTGCATCGTCGGCAAGCACGCCCCGAGATTCGTCGTGGAAGGCACCGATTTTCGCTTCGGCCGCAAACGCGCCGGGAACCTCCCGCTGCTAACCGAACTCGGCCGGGCGCGCGGGTTCGAGACGGTCTGCGTGCCACCTGTCGAGGTGAGCCTGAGCGACCACGCCCTCGTGCGCGCCTCCAGTTCGCTGGCGCGCTGGCTGTTGCACCACGGCCGGGTCCGGGATCTCCGCCGCGTCCTTGGCCGACACTACGAGGTCGACGGCGCGGTGCAACAGGGCAGGCAGCGTGGCCGCACGCTCGGCTTCCCCACCGCCAACGTCACGCCCCTGCAGACGCTGCCTTGTCCGGGCGTGTACGCAGGGCGGGCGGCGCTGCCGGATGGCGCGATCTGCCCCGCCGCCGTCAACGTCGGCGCCAATCCTACGTTCGGCGAGTCCTACCGTCACGCGGAAGTGCACCTCATCGACTGCGACAGGGTGAACGATGGATATGGCTGGACGCTGAGGCTCGAATTCCACGCCTGGCTGCGCGACCTCGTCCGTTTTGACGGGCCGCTATCCCTCAGCCGGCAGATCGAGCGCGACGTCGAGCGCGCCCGGGCGCTGGTGCGCGGTGAACGACTCGAGGACGACCCGGGACACACGGTGATCAGGCAACCGGACTGCGAGCCGGCGAGGAGCACGCGATGAGCAAGCAACCGGGGTACACCTCCAACGCCACACTCGAAGAGATCGCGGCCAAGCTGCGCGCGGCGCATTCGCTGCTCATCACCACGCACGTCAAGCCGGATGGGGACGCGATCGGCTCGACGCTCGCCCTGGCGCGGACCCTCCTGCACCTGGGCAAGGAAGTGACGGTCGTGCACCACGGGCCCTGGCCGCATCGCTTCGACCCCTATCTTCGGGAAGTGCGGATCCGCCACTTCGAGGGTGAAGGCGAACTGCCCGAGACCGACCTCATCGTCATCACCGACACCGGCGCCTGGTCGCAGCTTACCCGGCTCAAACCCTATCTCGAGAAGCGGCACGACAAGACGATCATCATCGACCACCATCGGCACGGCAGCGACGCCGCGGCCACGCGCTACATCGAGCCCGAGGCCGCCGCGGTGTGCGA
>CAZZPX010000129.1:0-8114 GCA_964655955.1 uncultured Phycisphaerales bacterium
GTCGAGGTCGCCGCAGTCGCTGACGCCATAGCATGACAGGAGAATGCCGAGATCGCCCTGATCGACATCGCCGTCGCCATCGAGATCGCCGGGAATACTCGCATCGCCCTGCAGGCGCTCGATGATGGGATAGAAGCTGGGTCGCCGGCCGACGCCCCAGACATCGCACGCGCCGACGACCGCGAGGTCGAGCAGCGTCGCGCCGTTGGGTCCGGTCACTGTGTCTGCGACTGTCCAGTCGCTGCCATCCCAGTGCACGATCGACTTGCCGGTGGTCCACTCATCGCTGGACCAGATGTTGTCGGGAGCGATCGCGGCGATGGCGCGGCCGCCGCCGGGGCTGGGCACTTCCGTCCAACTCGATCCGTCGTAATGCAGGATGAAGGGGTGATACGACTCGTCGACGTTCCACGCTTCGCCCACGATCCACACGTCGTCCGGCGCCAGCGCCGCTACATCGTGCAGACGATGCTGATAGTCCGGCACCGGCACGTCAACGTGCGACCAACTGCTCCCGTCATAGTGAATCACGTACGGATAGCGGCTGGCATTGCCGGACGAACCGACGGCCCAGACATCGTCGCTGCTGGTTGCATCCATGCCGCGAATGACATGGCCGTCGCCGGAGACGTACGGCGCGTCCATGGCGGTCCAGTCCGAACCGTCCCAGTGCAGCAGCAGTCCCACCGGACCGGCGACGCCGTCGACCAGGCCTGGCCAGAGGCCGCCCGCCCAGATGTCATCCGGCGCGATCGCCGCCACGCCGTAGACGAACGCGCCCGACGTGTGAGGGCGGGTGAAGGGCGCATCGACCTGCTCCCAGGCCGAACCGTCCGAGTGCAACATGAGTGGCTGCCAGCCCACGTGCGAGCCTTGCGGGTTGACCGTCTTGAACTCTCCCACCGCCCAGACGTCGTCGCTGCCGAACGCCGCCACGTCATTGAGGTAGCACTGCGTGCCCCCGTCGTAGTCCAGACCGGGGCTGGGGCTGGGGATGACGCTCCAATCACTGCCGTCCCAGTGCATCGTGAGGGTGTACTTCTCGGTGGTGCCCGGCAGGTTATGCGTTGCCTGCCCGACTGCCCAGGCGTCATGAGCGCTCAGGGCGACGACGCCCTGCAGTCGCGTATCAACGCCGCCGGGGTGCGTAAACGACACGGGATTGAACTCGCCGCACACGTCCGCACCGGCCGCGGTCGCAAGGGCAAGTCCGCAAGCGGCGCAGCAGGTGCCGGCGAAGCTGCGAATGAATGTGCTGTCAGTCGTCTTCATGATCTTCATCTCGTTCGTTCCTGGAGTGGAGAGAAATGGAGAGGTGGCGCTCGCGCCGCCGTGGCTCGCAAGCCAGCAAAGCGTTGTTGAGGAATCCAACCTCGAATAGAAGAGGCGCTTGGAGCGAAAGGAAGTACAAGCAGCCTTCTGTCTTCGCGCCTACTCAGCGAGGCGCCTTCCGTGACTTCGCCCTGTCATTCAGGAGTGATCTGTTGTGAATCTTGATCCAGCCGAGCGGCGACAGCCGGACCGGCCGCCGCCGGGCTGTGCCTCTCGAGTCGCCTCACACGCCGTAGTTGCCGAGCAACTCGCCGAGATCCGCCTGATCCACATCGCCGTCGCCGTCAACGTCGCCCTCGCAGTCGCCGCCGGTGCAGCCCCAGTCGCCCAGGAGGATGCCGAGATCGGCCTGATCGACATCGCCGTCGCCGTCAAGATCGCCGGGGATTCCCGAGTCGCCCTCAATGGTGGCGCAGGCGGAGAAGGCTGAGGTGTTGCCGGTCGAAAGCTGAGTCGCCGTCGCGGTGAGCACCTGGCCGTCCTCGACGACGGCACTGATGTCAACGTCGAAGGGTGTCGACGAGCCGGCCGCCACGACCTCCGCCCAACCGAGGAAGATCTCTCCCTCGCCGAAGCCGGAGGGGTCGCAGGCGTCGTTGGCGAAGAACTCGAGCCGGTACGTGTCGCCGCTTTGACCGGTGAATGTACCGCTGATCGAGAGCGTCGGACCGACCGCGACGGCGTTGGTGATGTTCGGCGCGTTCTGGTTGGCGTTGGCGCCGTTCGCAAGCACGATGCCGAGGTTGCCGTTCTCCGCGACGGCGTTGCCTGAGATCGTTACGCCGGTGGACTCCGAGATGCGGATGCCGTCGCGCTCGTTGAAGGCGACGAGGTTGCCCTGGAGCGGTTCGAGACCGCCGACCTGCCCGCCGTCGGGCACGCCCTGGAACCACGAGAAGGTAACGCCGTAGAGATTCGGCACGGGATTCATGCCGGTGACGTCCGCGCCGATGACATTCCCCTCGATGACGACGCCGGTGTTGGGGCCGTAGATCTTCACCGCGTCGCCGTAGAACTCGCCGTCGTGGTGGTTGACGCCTTCCTTGACGATGCCCGAGATGAGGTTGCCGCGCACGATCGTATTCTCGCTCTCGCGCACGGCGACGCCGGCGGTTCCATGCGCGCCGGGATAGCGGGCGCTGCCATCCTGGATCGTTCCGATGAGGTTGCCCTCGACGACCGTGTCAACGGCCCATTCGGCGCGCACCTGGTCGCCCAACGGGAATCCCTCTTCGCCGAACTTGCCGTTGTCGGCGATCCAGTTCGCTTCTTCCGGGGTCGGCCCGCCGATGCGCGTGTCATATGGCGTGTAGTCCGGGCAGCAGTACGCCCCGCGGATCTCCACGCCCGCATAGGGACTGCCCACGATGGTGTTGCCGATGACCACGTTGCCCAGCGCCGGCCCGTCAACGCGCACGCCGCTGTTCCCGCCGGAGAGCACGTTCCCTTCGCCCGGCTCCGTGCCGCCGATGACGTTGTAGGCGGCGGGAACCGGTACGTTGCCCTGAATCTCAACGGCGGCGTAAAGCGAGCCACTGATCGTGCAGGAGATCACGCGGTTGTTGTTGCCGCTGATCGACACGCCGAATCCGCGCTGCATGACGCGGTCGAGTCCGATGACGGTGCAGTTGTCGGCGCTGATCTGAATCGCCTGCACGCCCCAGGCGTTGGGCTGCAGGCCGTAGATCCCCACCTCGTTGCCATCCGGATTCGTGTCGCCGGTGTAGTCCGTCTGGGAGGAGAAATCGATCGTGGTCTCATCGTCCGTGACGTTGAAGAGACCGTCCTCGAGCCGCAGAATCGCCCGATCGTCGTACAGCCACCAGTCGCTCATGGGGATCGCAAACTCGATCGTCTGCGGCCCGGCGGTGTTGTTCGCCGCCTTGACCGCCTCGCGGAAGGAGACTTCACCATCGGGCCCGGGCAGATCGCCCACCTGCTGGCCGCCAGTGAAGTCAACCGAGTCCTCCACGGTCGTCACCGTGATCGTCTGGGCGCCCGCGCCGCCGCATGCGCCGAGGAGCGCCAGCGTGACCGTCGCCCGAGTGACGTGCGTGAGAAAGCTGTATGTGCCTGACATCTCTTGTTTATCCTTTCCGGGCCTCGGCGAATAGCCTGCCTCCGCCGCTGTCGTTCGTCTGGAGTGTGATGTGCATCCTGTGCCCGGGCCCACCCCCCCGCGTCGTTACAAGGCGGAGGAGGTTGCGGGTCGGGCTGATACAGGCTTGGCGTAAAAAGGCTAATCTTCTCCTTTGCATCCAGCCCCGGGCGGGTCGAGCGTCTGTCTCTTCGCGACGCCCTGCCCCATAGGGTGATAGCGCCTAGAGTGCGGCTCGACTGTCAATCCCGTGTAGGATTCCTCTGATTCATCGCCGCCCGATCCCCTTTTCAGATCTAGGAGAACCGCGAGGCGGTGCGCGATTCGAGATCGGCCCATGGCCCGGCATCGCAGCGACCCCAAGCTGATTGAAGCCTGTCTCGCAGGACGACAGGGCGCGTGGGATGCGCTCGTCGACCGCTATGCGCGCCTGGTCTATTCCATCGCGCGCGACTGCGGCCTGAGCGACACCGACGCAGAGGATGCCTTTCAGAATGTCTTTTTCGTGATGCATCGCCGTCTCGACACGCTGCGCGACCAGACGAAGCTCTCGTCGTGGCTTATCACGACCGCCCGCCGCGAGTGCTGGCGCGTCGCCCGCCGCCGACAACGCGCGACGCAGCACGAGTTGCTGGAGGTGGACGTGGCTGAAGCCGGTCGCACCCGGGACTGGGAGCGCGCCCAGGACGTCCGCGAGGCCTTGCACCGCCTGGGCGGCCGGTGCGAGCGCCTGCTCACCGCCTTGTTTCTCGATCCGGGGGAGCCCAACTACGAGCAGATCGCCGCCAAGCTGGACATGCCGGTCGGCAGCATCGGCCCGACGCGGGCCCGCTGCTTCGCCAGGCTCGAGCGCCTGCTGCGTGAGATCGGGCTGGAGGAATCGCACGTCCGATAGGGCCGGCCGGGCATCTCGTGTTCCCGGCAATGCTTGTGTATCTGGAGCGAGGCGTCCCGCCTCTGCTTACCGATGGCAGGGAGTAGCCCATGAAGCATGAAGTGAACCAGTATGAACGTCTGCTCGCCTACGTGGCGGGCGACCTGAGCGCAGAGGAAGCGGCGGCGATCGAGGCGGAACTCGCCACGGACACCGACGCCGCCCGCGTCATCGCGGACTACCGGATGATCGCCGCCGCCGTGCAGGCGGATGCGGCCCGCCCAGTGCCCGCGGAGTTGATCGCGAAGGCCAAGGCGATCTTCCGTCGCCGCGCCGTGCAGGGGCCGGGGCTCGTCGATCGTCTGCGCGCCCTGGTCGCCGACCTCACCTTCGACAGCCGGGCGGAGGTCGCGCTCGCCGGTCTGCGCGGTCAGGCCCAGGCCCACCAGCTCTCATACCAGGCGGGCGATCTGGAGATCGATCTGCAACTCGACCCGGTCGGCGAGGGCGACGGACGGCGCTGGCGCGTGCTCGGACAGGTGAGCGCGGATGAGTTGCCGCAGGTTCGCAGTGTGCAACTCACCGCAGCGGGCAGCGAACAGGTGCTCGATGAGGCGAGCGCGGATGAACATGCCATGTTTAGCTTGGATCTCGAGGCGGGCGTTTACGATCTCTTCCTCGACGTGGCAGGCGAGCGAATCGTCCTGCAAGGACTGCGCATGCCGTGACACCGTCGCCCGAAGACAAGTCGCACCTGCTGGAAGAGTTGTCGGCGCTGCCGGCTGACGAGCGCCTCGCGCGCGTGCGCCGGGAGGGCGAACCGCGGCAGGTGCTCTTCGCTCTGGCGGCGGCGGCGGAGCGGCTCTCCAACGATGACGTCGCGCGCGGCCTCAGCGCCTGCGCGCTCGTGCAGTCGCTCGCGGACGAAGCCGACCTGCCCGACGCACGCGCCAAGGCGCGCACGGCACACGGGCAGGTGCTGTGTCACGCCGGCCGGCTCGACGACGCCGTCAATGTGCTCAACGAAGGCCTGCGTATCGCGGATGAGGCGGGGGCACGCGCTGAATCCGCCTGGTGCCGCATGGTGCTGGTGCATCCGCTGGCGCAGCAGGCGCGCTACGCCGACGCCCTGCGTGAGGGCGAGGCCGCGCGGGCGACGTTTCTCGATCTCGATGATTCCATCGGCGCCGCCGGCGTCGACATCAGCCTCGGCGCTGCGCAGCGCATGGCCGGTCGGCCCAAAGAGGCGCTCTTCCATTACGATCGCGCCCGGCCATTGCTCGAGGGTGACACGCTGCGCCTGGCGCGACTGGATGCGAACCGCGGCAACGCTTTCTACACGCTGCACGACTTCGCCGCCGCCGAACAGGCCTACGCCGACGCCCTCGCCGCCTTTGAGAGCCTCGAACTCGGCTGGGCCGTGGCGGTGATGCACGAGAACCTCGGCGACTCCCTCAGCCGCCAGGGGCAGCTCAGCGGCGCGATGACGCACTTCGAGGAGGCGAGGCGGCGGCTGGAGCGCGACGAAGCGCCCGCCGATCTGGCGCGACTCCAAATGGAACTCGCCGAGGCGCAGGCCACGCTCGGCCTCACCATGGAGGCGATCGCGGCGCTGCGCGCCGCTGTTCCGGAGCTCACTCGGCACGGCCTGCGCTACGAGGCGGCGCGCGGGCGGGAGATTCTCGGCGTGGCGCTGTCACAGGCGAACGAACTCCAGGAGGCGGAGCGCGAACTGGAGAGCGCGGCGGAGGAGCTGCGAGCGCTCGAGCACACTGCCGCCGCCGCCCGGACCGACGTGCTGCGCTCGCGCGTCCTCGCGGCGCGGGGCGCGCGTGACGAGGCGCTGGCGCTCGTGGAGGCGGCGCTGGCGGATCTGGAGGAGAGGCCCGCCGACGCCGCCATCGCGCGCCATCACCTGGCGACGTGGCGCTTCGAGCGCGGTGAACACGAGGCGGCGCAGGCGCAGCTCGAACAGGCGCTTGAGGCTGCGGAATCGTTGCATCTCGCCCCACTCATCGCTGACCTCCTGCATCTGCGGGCTCGCTTTCACCAGGCGGGCGGCGCGGGCGACGCGGCGCTCGCGGACCTGCGCGCCGCCATCGAACGCATCGAGCGCGTGCGCGGCACGCTCCAGGCGGATCGCTTTCGCGCCGCGTTTCTCGGCAATCGGCTGCGCATGTACGAGGATCTTGTCTCCGCGCTCGTGGCGCGGGGTGAAGGCGCGGCGCTCGCGGAGGCGTTCACCGTCGCGGAGCAGGCCAAGAGCCGCTCGCTCCTCGAACTGGTGCGCGGCGGTCTCGATGCGGCGCAGGCCCGGCAGCATGACGTGTCGGATCCTGCCCAGGCGGCGCTGGTGAACGAGCTTGCGCGCCTGCGTCGCGAGGTCAACGCCATCTACAGCGAGCTTGACGACGAACAGGGCCCGGGGGGACAGCGTTCACAGCGCGCGCTGTGGCGGGGTCGCCTCGACGAACATGAACGCAAGCTGCTCGATCTCGAGTTGCGCCTCGCCTCACTGGGCGCACTGCAAGCCTTCGACGCTCGTCCCGCGAACTTCGACGAGGTGCGCGCGTCGCTCGATCGCGACGCGGCGCTCATCGAGTACTACGTCATGGATGAGGCGTTCATTGCTTTCGTGCTGCGGCGCGATCAGCCGCTGCGCTGCCTGCGCCTGGCAAGCGCCCACGACGTGCGCGATGCCGTGCGGCGGCTGCACTTTCAAATCAATCGCGCCATTCGCCCGCGCCCCGGCGCGGCGGGCCGGGCGAGCCGCTTCGCAGCAGACGCGAACCGTGAACTCGGCTTGCTGTACGAACTGCTCTTTGAGCCGCTCGCGCCGCTGTTGGCGGATGCCGAGCATCTCGTCTTTGTGCCGCACGACTCGCTCCACTCGCTGCCGCTGCACGCGCTGTGGGACGGCGCACAGCATCTCTTCGAGCGGTTTGGCGTGACCACCTCGCCGAGCGGCAGCCTGCACGCGCACATGCGCGAGCGGGTTCGGCGGCGCGACTCGCTGGAGCGGCGCAGCGGCGAGCGGCGTCATTTGATCCTCGGCGTTCCCGATGAAGCCGCTCCCCGCATCGCCGACGAAGTCACCAGCGTCGCGGCCCTGGTGCCCGGAGCGGTGACGCTGAGCAACGGCACGGCGTCGGCTGCGTCCTTCTCGGAGCACGCCGCCCGCGCCGACTTCATTCACGTCGCCTGCCACGGCCGCTTCCTGCCGCACAGCCCGCTTTCCTCGGGGCTGCGACTCGCCGACCGCTGGCTCACGGCGCGCGATGTGCTCGATCTGCGCCTCAGCGCCGATCTGATCGTTCTCTCCGGCTGCGACACCGGCCGCAACCTCATCGGCGCGGGAGACGAGCTGCATGGCCTGTTGCGCGGCTTCCTCGCCGCCGGAGCTTGCTCTCTCATTACCAGCCTGTGGACCGTCGATGATGAGACCGCGGCGTCTATGATTGCCCGGTTCTACGAACTCTGGCTCCCGACCTCGGGGCAGCCCGGCGCCAAGGCGACGGCTCTCCGGCAGGCGTGGTCCGATACGCGCGCCGCCCAGCCGCATCCGGCGTTCTGGGCTCCCTTCACGCTGATAGGTGCACCATGAAGATGATTCGTCACCCTCGCTTCGCGCCCTTGTGGTTGCTCATGTTGCCGTTTCTCTGGGCGGCGCCCGCAGCCGGGCAATTTGTCTACGACCCCCCCATTCCCGACGAGATACTCGTCCGCCGGCAGCCCGGCACGGATGTCAGCTCCGTCCTTGAGGACATGCGGACGCTGTCCGATACTCCGTATGGCAAGCGCTGCGGCGAC
>CAZZPX010000130.1:0-8006 GCA_964655955.1 uncultured Phycisphaerales bacterium
CTTCAAGGCGACCGCGGGGCTGCACCATCCGCTGCGCCATTTCGATCCCAGCGTCGGGACGGACACGTTCGGATTTCTGAACGTCTTCCTCGCGGGCCTGCTGGCGGGGGACTTGTCACACGACGAACTGCTGATGCTGCTCGAGGAGCGCTCGCTGGAGGCCTTCGAGATCACGGAAGAGGGGATCGGCTACCGCGACTGGCACCTGCCCAACGAGGACATCGAGGCGGGTCGTGCGACGCGCTGTCTGTCCTACGGCAGTTGCTCGTTCGTTGAGCCCGTCGAAGACCTGCAAGCCCTCGACCTGCTGTAAAGATTGCCCAGATTCACAAACGCGCTCGTAGCGCGTTTTTCACTTTGGGCAAGATGGGGCGAGTGGGCGGTGGGGGCGCCGTGGCACCGCCCGGGGCGGAAGCGGGTACGATGGGTCGGCAACATCGGATGAGCCAGCCCGTGCGAGGAAATGCACCATGTCCACCACCGATCCAAAACTCACCAGCTGGGTCCAAGCGGCCAACCAGCCCGATTGCGGCTTCCCCGTTCAGCACCTGCCGTTCTGCGTCTTCAGCCGCAGTTCCGAGTTGCCCGACCATCACGCGGAGCCGCCCGTGATCGGCGTGGGCATCGGCGACCAGATCGTCGATCTCGCCATGCTGCACGATGAGGGTTTCTTCGAAGGAACCTGCTTCGACACCGACAACATCTTCGATTACCACTGCCTCAACGAGTTCATGTGGTACGGCAGGGACGCCTGGGATGAGGCGCGGCAGCGCATCAGCGACCTGCTGCGACAGGACGGCAAGAGCGCGGCCAAGCTGCGTGACCACGAAGAACTCCGCCGCCGCGCCTTCGTCGCCATGGCAGACGCCGAGCTGTACCTGCCCGTGGACATTGGCGACTACACCGACTTCTACGCGTCGCGCGAGCACGCGAGCAACGTCGGCTCGATGTTCCGCGACGCCAGCAATCCGCTCCTTCCTAACTGGAAGCACATTCCCGTGGGGTACCACGGCCGGGCCAGCAGCATCGTCTCGAGCGGCTGCCCGATCATTCGTCCCTGCGGCCAGACCAAGGCGGACGACGCGGACATGCCGACGTTCGGCCCGAGCCGGCTGCTCGATTTCGAGCTCGAGGTGGGCTTCTTCACCGACGAAGCGAACGAGATGGGGGAGCGGATCGGCATCGAGGAAGCCTGGGAACACATCTTCGGTCTGGTGCTGGTGAACGACTGGTCGGCCCGCGACATTCAGAAGTGGGAGTACGTGCCGCTGGGTCCGTTCCTGGCGAAGAACTTCGCGACATCGATCAGCGCCTGGGTGACGCCGCTCGCCGCGCTCGAGCCGTATCGTGTGCGCACGCCGCGTGAAGATGACGATCCGCAGGTCCAGGCGTATCTCGACGGGGCGTGGGAGTGGGGGCTGGACTTGAAGCTGGAGGTGCTGCTGAGTTCGGCGAAGATGCGCGAGCAGGGCGTCGAGCCGGTGCGCATCTGCCGCAACACCTTCGACTTGATGTACTGGAACATCTGCCAGCAGCTTGCGCACCACGCGGTGACGGGCTGTCCGATCCGGGCCGGCGACCTCTGCGCCTCGGGGACCGTTTCCGGCAAGACGCCCGACAGCCGCGGCTCGATGCTCGAGATCACCTGGCGCGGCACGGAGCCGATCAAGCTGCCGACCGGCGAAGAGCGCAAGTTCCTCGCTGACGGGGACGAGGTGATCATGCGCGGCTATGCTGGCGGCGAGGGGAAGCCAAAGATCGAACTGGGCGAGGTGCGCGGCATCATCGAGCCGGCGCTGGAGGACTGACGCGCGAGCGCACACGGGCGAGGATCGTGCGGGAGTGGCAGTTCTGCACGGGGACCAAAGTCCCCGCGTCCAGGTCGTGACTCTTGAAGGCGGAGCGAATGCGCATTCTCGTCACCGGCGGCAGCGGCTTTCTCGGATACCACGTCGCGCAGCGGTTCTCTGCCGATGGACACAGCGTTCTGGCGACGTTCAGGACGCGAAGCGATCTGCTGGAGCGGCTGCGCGACGTGCAGCGCGTCGTCCTCGATCTCGCCGACTCAGGCAGCGTCGTGGCGGCGTATGAGGCTGCGGGGCCGGACGTGGTAGTGCACTGTGCCGCCATGCCGGACCTCGGACCATGCCAGGAAAGTCCAGAGCTGGCGCAGCGCTGCAACGTGCAGGCGACGGCAGAACTTGCGGACTTGACCGCGCGGGGCGGGGGGCGTTTCCTCTTCATCTCGACCGACCAGGTATTCGACGGCGAGGGATCGCTCTACACCGAGGCGGATGAGCCGAGGCCGCTACACGTCTACGGCCAAACCAAGCTCGACGCGGAGCGAGTCGTCCTCACCAGCGGGACCGGCGCGAGCGTGATTCGCACAGCGCTGATCTACGGCAACAGCCCCAGCGGTCGGCGCTCCGCCAGCGAGCAGGTCGTAAACACGCTGCGCCGCGGCGAAGCGATGCGGCTGTTCACCGATGAGTACCGCACGCCGGTCTACGTCGAAGACGCTGCGGCGGCGATCGTCACGCGCGCCGTCATGGAAACGGGATCGGGTGGCGCTTCCGAGTCAGCGACGCATCCGCCGCGGCTGCTGCATGTCGCCGGGCCGCAGCGCCTGTCGCGCTACGAGTTCGGCGTAGCCGTGGCGGAGGCGGCGGGGCTGGACGCGACGGCCATCGAGGCGGCGAGACAGGCTGACGCGGCTCTGCCGCTGCCCCGGCCCAGGGATCTGTCGCTGAGCATCGCACGCGCGCGGGCGACGCTCCCCTGGACGCCCTGCGCGCTGCAAACGGGTCTGCGCCGCTGCTTCGAGCGCGGCCGCGGGAGCGTGTAGCCTCTCCGTCCTACAGTCCGGGCGTCAGATCCGTGATTTCTTCGATGGTCACGCTGGCGTTGTCGGGCGTCGCCGTCACGCCCGCCGGCAGGCCGCGGAACTGGATCGGCGCTGAGGTGATTCCCTTGGCGAGATCATCGCTGGTCAGGGCGATGAAGGGGGTGGCGCGGCTGCGATCCTGCCGGAGCAGTTCGATCCCCTGGCTCGGACCCGTGAACGTAACCGCCACGAACCCGTCCCCCTCCGCCAGCCTGATGCGATACTCACCGATGAGGTCCGGCGGCAACTGCACGTGCACGGGCAGCGGGGCTGAGCCGCCCGCTCCGCCCACCATCCACGTCTCGGTATTGTCGCGCACGTCGAGCGTGAGGGTCACCGTGCTGGGCGTGATGACGGCGTGCTCCGTTCCCACGTCGGGCGGCACCTGCACCGGCACGTTGAGCGTGTGCGTGCCCGGTCCCAGGCCGCTCAGCGCCCGCGCATTCGGCGCCACGTTGACGTATCGCGCGGCTTCGAACGCGGCGACCTTGCTTTCCGGCAGGGCCACGTCGACGATCGCGGGCGTCACGCTCTGGCCGCGCAGCTCCATTCCCGCCAGCGTGGGCGGCCGCACGGGCACATCCTTCACCATCACGCGCCGCTCCACGACGACCTGCTCGATGAAGGCCGGATCGACGTCGCGGATGTTCACGCCGCTGCCCTTGAACGGCGGCATGCGCGAGAGCCGATCCTGCAGGTCGAGCGTGAATTCCCCAGGCGTCGTGAGCGACACCTGCACCGTCCCGCTCAACTCGCGCAGCAGGCGGTCCAGCGCGGCCGTCGATCCCTGCAGGTCGAGCTTGACGGGATTGATGCTTGAGCGCGACGAGGTGAGCACCAGGTTGCTCTGATCCGGGACGACAAGCTGCACCTGAATGTTGCGGCTGTCCGTGTCCAGGCTCTGAGCCTCGGCGCTCAGCCAGATGAACAGGGTGATGATCGTCGCCAGACCGAATGTCTGCAGGCGCTTGAGCATCGCCTCAGCCGGCCTCCTTCTTCGCTGGTTCGCTGTCGAGGTCCTCTTCGGCGGCGGACTCCTGGGCGAGGGCAGCGTCTTCCTCGTCCTCTTCCTCGTCCGTGGCCGCCTCACGCTGGGCGATGACGAGGCGATCGATGAGGATCTCCTCGAGCGCGTCGGGCGTGAGTCGCCGCCGCAGCACCCCGCGCTCCGCCACGCTGATGTGGCCCGTCTCCTCGCTGACCACGACGACGACGGCGTCGGCGTCGAGGCTCAGCCCAATCGCCGCCCGATGCCGCGAGCCCAGCGAGGGATCGGGAACCTCCTCATCCTCGGCGAGGGGGAACTGCACGCCGGCCGCGAGAATGCGGCTACCGCGAATCACCACGCCCAGATCGTGCAGGGCGGAGTTGGGCCAGAAGATGGACTGGAGCAGCCGCGCCGAGACCTCCGCCCCCAGGCGCGTGCCGCTCTCCGCGATGGCGCCGAGGCGCGTGTTGCGCTCGATGGCGATCAGCGCGCCGAAGCTGTTCTTGCTGAGGAAGCTTGCGGCATCGACGACGGCGTTGATGGTCGGTCGCATCTCCAGCGAGGAGACGCGGAAGATCGGCGTTTCGCCGAGCCGCCGCAGCCCCCGGCGAATCTCCGGGTGGAACACCACGACCAGGGCCAGCACGACGAAGCCGATGACCCGGTCATAGAGAAAGTTGAGGCGCTGGAAGCTCTCGCCCTGCCCGCCGAAGACGCGGATGCCGAGCGTGGCGACGATGAGGATCATGAGCAGGCCCTTGACGGCCGCCGCCCCGCGCGTCTCCCGCAGGAAGCGGACCGCCAGGTACACGAGCGCCCAGATGACCAGCAGTTCGACCGCGACCTCGAGAAAGGGATAGCCCGCGATGCGGTCTCGAAGCTGAATGAAGCGGTCCAGAAGTTCCACAGGCAAGAGATCCTAGGGCGATGCTGCACGCGGTGGTCGAGGCGATCCTTCCCCCGAGTATACGTTGCCGTGGGATCGACCGATGGGGAAGCGATACATCAGCGGCGCTGCGGATCGACGCCGCCGGACGGGCGTCCCGCCAGCTCCCCCAGCACGCTGCCGACGTGGCCACGGGCGGCCGGGCTGCGCCCGCTTGCCTGCCCCTGTACCATGTCGGCCATGCTCGCGCTCCTTGTGGCCAGCCTGCTTCCCGGCGTACAGCCCCGGCAGTTCGACGATGTCACCGACGAGATCGGTCTCGGGGAGGTCGAGACGACGCGACTGTGTTTCGTCGATCTGAACCGGGACGGCTATTCCGATCTGGTCGTGGATCGGCATCGGGTTTTTCTCAACGTTGCTGCCGAGCCGGGGCAAGGGGCCGCTGGACGGCGCTTCGTCGAGCTGGCCGCGGAGGAGGCGGGACTCCCGGCGCCGGTGGACGGCGGGCCGGTCGTCTTCGCCGATCTCGACAACGATGGCATCGTCGACGCGCTGGTCACCCGCGCCGTCGACCGGCTCAATCCCGACTGGGACGATCACGGCCGACGCACCGCCTGGTGCAAGGGGTTGGGGGACGGCCGCTTCTGGCCCGAGCAGCCGCTCGAGGCGGCCTCACCCGCGACCACCTCCGCCGTCTCCATCACCGACTGGAACCTCGACGGCCGCCTCGACCTCTACCTGGGCAACTGGTATCAGCACTACGGCGAGACCTACGAGGGCTTCGCGAATGAACTGCTCCTCCAGCAGGCGGAGGGGTGGAAGCGCGTCGACCCGGTGGAGAGCGGCATCCAGACGCGACAGGATGACAGCGACGGCAGGCCAACCTATGGCGTGCTCGCGGCGCGACTTGCCGCCCTGCCCGGCGAGCCCGGCCGGCCGGACCTCATCGATCTGAACTACGGCCGACGCTGGAATCGCCTGTGGACCTGGCTTCCCGCCGAGCAGCGCCTGCTCGACATCGCACCCCTGACCGGCTTCGACGGCGACGAGATCCGCCACGGCCGCTACCCCGACTGGCTCAAGGAGCGCGCCAAGACCGACACGCGCTTCCAGCGCGAGGACGAGACGCCCTTCCGCGCCAACGGCAACACGTTCGACGCCGCCGTCGGCGATGTCGACAATGATGGCGACTTTGACATCCTCGTCACCGAGATCACGCACGGCTGGGCGGGCGAATCCTCCGATCGCAGCCGCATCCTCTTCAGCCGCCTCGTCGACGCGGGTCGCCTCGACTTCGAAACGCGGCCCGGTTTCTCGCTCGACCGCCTCCCGCCCGAGCAGCACAACTGGAACCAGGGCGATCTCTTCGGGGCGCTTCTGGACTATGACCAGGACGGATTCCTCGACGTGGTCGTCTCCAGCGGCGATTACCCAGACAACCAGCGCCTGCGCATCTACCACAACAACGCCGGCCGGGAACTCGTTGAACTCACCGCGGAACTCGGCGTGGATCATGACGGCTCGCTCCAGGTCAGCCTGGGCGATGTGGACGGAGACGGGGCGCTCGACATCGCAGTCGGGCAGAGCTTCTTCCGCTACACAGCCGAGATGAAGGAGGGGCGTCAGCCGCGCATGAAGCTGCTGCTCAACCGCGCTGCGAACGGCCGCTCGCTGAGTGTGCGGCTGGAAGGCGATCCGCGCACCGGCGTGAACCGCGACGCCATCGGCGCCATCGTCGAGATCGAAGTCGGGGAGCGGCGGCAAGTGCGGCAACTTGCACCGATCGGCGGGCACAGCGGCAAGCAGAACGACCTGCTCGTACACTTCGGCCTGGCCAACGCGGAGTCGGTCGAGCGCCTGATCGTGCGCTGGCCCGGCGCGGTTGAGCCGACCGTCCTCACCGACGTCAAGGCGGGGTACTACCGCTTGCGCCAGGGCGGAGATCTGACCGAGTTGCCTCTCGACCTCACCAAGTGACGCCCGACTGCGCTGTCCGTCCGCGCTGAGGCGCCCCAGCCGCTGTCGTGCGCTCCGCTCTACTTCTTCGGCTGCGCCGGCGTCTCCTCAAGTTGTTCGGCGAAGAGATCGCCCTGGGCGGGAATCTCCGGCGGCGCCTCCTGCAACTCCTTGACCTCCTCGGCCAGCTCATCGAGATTGCGGAACTGCATGTACTCGCTGGCGAAACGCAGGTAGGCGATCTTGTCGAGCGCGCGCAACTTGTGCATCACGCGTTTGCCGATCTCGGTTGAGGGCACCTCGCGGTCGAATTCCTGGTGGATCTCCTCGTCGACTTCGCGCACGAGGCGCTCGCGCGCTTCGACGGGGATGGGTCGCTTGCCGCACGCTGCCTGCACGCCGGCCAGGATCTTCTGCGTGTCGAAATGGTCGCGCTTGCCGTTGCGCTTGATGACCATGAGCCGGCTGGTTTCCTCGACGCGCTCGTAGGTGGTGAAGCGTTTATTGCAGGTGGGGTTGAGGCACTGTCGGCGGCGACGAATGGCCTGGCCGTTGTCGGTCGAGCGGCTGTCGATGACCTTGTCGTTGTTGGTCTTGCAGTACGGGCAGATCACGCGCGTCCCCTGGAACCAGTGGCCAGGCCGGGCCGAAACCTCAGTATCTTGCTGCGTGCGAGTGAGGGCGTCAAACGGAGCCGCGCTACAGCGGGCCATTTTGCCCAGATTAACAGCCGCGGGGCGGCCCTTCTGCGGTGTCGGGGCCGCGGAGGGCGGCAAATCCGACCTGAACCCGCCGAAAGCCGATTGCCGGGCCTCGAAACAGCCGATATTCTTCCCACGGTGTCAGCGCGGATGTACCGCGCTCCTGCCGCCGTTGGCCGAGGTGAACGTGACGACCGGTTCACATCCTTCACGCATTGCAGTGCTCGTGCTGTGCCTTTCGTGATGGGCGGCCTCTTCGCCACACCCGCGTGTCGTTTCGCTACGGGCCGGATGTTCCGGCTCGGGCCGTTGTGTCGCCGCCGTCTTGTCGGCTTGGCGACGAATTTCATTGTTCCCGCAAAAGGGGATTGACTCATCGCTAGACGACGTTTTCACAGGCCCTCGGGGCCCATGCCTCGCAAGACTCGCGTCAACCGCGAGATCCGTATTTCCCCCGTCCGCCTCATCGACGAGAACGACAACCAGGTCGGCGTAGTCGACCTGCAGGAGGCGTTCCGCCGCGCTGAAGAGGCCGGGCTGGATCTGGTCGAGGTTGCCGCCAATTCGAGGCCGCCCGTCTGCCGCATCATG
>CAZZPX010000131.1:0-7992 GCA_964655955.1 uncultured Phycisphaerales bacterium
CGACGGCGAGGCAGGTGGGTCGCGGGGACATGGTTTCTCCTCCAGGTTGCGTATTGGGCCGCAGTCGCGGCGAGTAAGGTCCGGTTGTGTCAATCGTGAGGTGCAGGTCGGCTCGGGGCCGCTGTCAGAGCGCTCAAAGAGTTCCGCCGGATCGCGGCGGGAGGGTGCGGTCGTGCGGGGGCAGGATTCAGCCTCCGCAGCCGTAATCGCCGAGCAGGATGCCGAGATCCGCCTGGTCGGTGACGCCGTCGCCGTTGAGGTCGCCGTCCGCGTTGAGGTTGTACGCGCCGAGCAGGATGCCGAGATCCGACTGGCCGGTGACGCCATCGCCATCGAGGTCGCCGACGCAGGGATCCGAGATGCGGATGACGAAGCTGTAGATGTCATGGGGGAACGCCACCTGCTGCGCGAGGCCGACGATCGTGTCGCCGTCGCCGGAGATGGCGGTGAATCCATCGATGCGATACGCCGGGTCAGGCGTCACGCCGCTGTCCGCGAGGAAGTCCTCGACGTTGATGAGGCCGGTGTCTTCCGTCCAGATGAAGCCGTCGCCCGTGGGGCCGTAGGCGTTGTAGCCGACGACCATGCTGCCATCGTCCGTCACGTCGAAGGCGATGGCCTTGCCGAAGGGCGGCACGGTGCCTGGCAGCGCCCCGAGCAGGCGCTGTTCCCAGGTGTCGCCCGTCCAGGTCCACAGCGCCGCCTCTGCAACGATCGAGTCATTGTCAGCAGAGGTTCCGACGATGATCGTGCCGTCTGCGCTCACGCGCTCCGCATGCGTAAAGAACTCGGATTCCGCCAGGCGCGAGCGCTCGCCGTCCACCCAAACCGTGGGCTGCCACAGACCATCGGCCCGTTCGTCCCAGCCAACGATGACATTGCCGTCGAAGTCGGCGTCGTTGGCGCGGCCGCTGCCGAGTTCCGTGCCAAGGTCGACGGGGCCATCGGCGGCGGTCCAGCGCAGCGGGTGCGCCGACCCGCCCGGCTGACCCGGTCGCCAGTACAGCCCGGTCACGACCTCACCGTCGTCAGACAATCCCCAGGCGGAGCCGTACGAGTCGTCCATGATCCCGCCATCCGGCGGCATGGGTGGCAGCAGATCGGTCCAGCCGACGCCCAACTCCCACAGGCCGACCGTCAGGTACTGGCCGGTCACGTCAACGATGCTCGCCGTAATCCGCGTGCCGTCGGCGGACACGTCCGGCGTTCCGGCGGCGCGGCCGATGGCGAGGTAAGGATTGCGGCCGAGGTCGACGATGCCGTCTGCTTCCGTCCAGCGAAAGGTGCCCCAGTCGGTGGTGTTGCCGACGACGACCGTGCCATCGGCCGAGACATCGGTGGCGCGGCAGGCGCCGAGGTACTCCATCGTCACTTCTCCGGCTGCTGTGCCTGCACACACAGCGAGCAGTGCGGCCGCGCGGGTAAGGCTGGCTTTCGTGAGGTGTTGCATGGGTTCGTCCTTTGCACTGGCGATGTGCCTGAGGTGGGCGTCGCGGCAGTTCCTCCGCCGTCGTGTGGTGGTTCAGGTCATACCGGTACCGCTGGTGAGGGAGGTGCGTCGTGCGGACATGATTGTCCTCCAGGCCGACAGAGGTAGCATAGCACGCACAGAATCTCATGCAAGCTTTCATATGAAAAATCCTGTGAGTTTTTCGAGCCGCACTCCTTCGCCTGTGGTACGCTTGCCAAGCCGCAGGGCGCGGCTGTGTGAGTACCGCAGCATGAATCGAGCCGCCGCAGACACCGGGAAAAACCTCAACCCACCCTTCGAAGAGCACCTCAAGAGCACTGCGGGGTTCTTTCGCAGCGCCCTGCTGGAACTCATGTCCACCATGGGCGCTGACCCGCACAAGCCGCAGGATGTGGCCCGGAAGTTCGGCCTGCGCTCGGGTCTGACCTGGAAAGTCTGCAAGGTCGTTCAGGAGGCGGACGTCCACGACGCCGTCACCCACATCCCCGGGCCGTCCGGCGTGAAGCTCTTTCTCGACGCCTTCGAGAAGGCGGGCGCTCCGGCGGCATCGGTCGAGGCTGCCCGCCAAGCCGCCCGCGCCTTTGAGCGCATGGTGGAGATCCACACCGGTGATCGCACGACGCTGGAGATGATGGTCAGCGGCATGCGCACCACGCCCGCCCAGGCGGAGCAGATCCGTAAGCAGGCGTACCAGGGGAACAGCGGCACCTACGGCGTACGAGCCAAGGTGCAACTCGCCGTGAACATCCTCGCCCCCAGCGCCACCGAGCCGGATCAGTGTGATCTCGCCCAGGTGGGGGGGCTCATCAGCTTCCGCCGCCTCCGCCGCGACGCCCGCTGGCTCCTCTTTCGCAGGGAGAGCTGGACCGACGCCGGTCTCGAGGAGAAGCCCGGCACGTGGGAGCCGCTTGATCCGGACGGATGCGCCGGTGGGGCGCCCCTGCTGACCGAGTTCTGCTCCAAGCCCCTGCCGCAGGTCGACCTGCTCAGGGAAATCGGCGAAGAGCAATACGAGCTTCCCCCCGGTCCGGTGGGCAACGCCGCCGCCCTCACCTGCATCTACGGCTGCGTGCTGCGGTCCGTCGGCTCGGCTTACGGAGAGGGGCCCGGCGAGTACACCGACCTCGGGCTCAACCTCATCACGCCGGCGCAGCACCTGATCTTCGACCTCTTCGTCCATCGCGATTTCGACTGGGCGATGCAGCCGGAGTTGCTCGTGTGCAGTCGCATGGACGGCGGGCCGGTGCACGAGGTCATCAAGCGCGAGCGAAACATCCTGCCCGTGCCCGAAGACGTGCATGACCTGGGCTGCAGCACGACCGCCTGCGCCACGCCGATCTTCCCGCGCTACAGCAAGCTGCTGGAATACGCGTTCGGGCAACTGAGTTGGAGCGCCGCCGAGTTTCGCGCCTTTCGCGTCACGATGCAGTATCCGCCGATTCCCACTGTGGCGCTGCTGCGCTCCGAGTTGCCCGTGCCCGATCTTTAACTCTCACGTCGCCCGCAGCCCCAGCTCGAGAAATGAAAGAACCCGCGAGACAACTCGCGGGTTCGAGCGTACATGGAAAGGTGCTGCGCCGCAGTGGCAGCCGCAGCGACTGAGGCGACCTCAGGTCCCGCAGCCATAGTTGGCGAGCAGGAAACCGAGATCAGCCTGGGCGACGCAGCCGTCACCGTCGATGTCCGCGGCGGCATTCCAGTTGGCGTCGCCGTCGCAGGACCCGTAGGCGGCGAGCATGGCGCCAAGATCCGCCTGGTCCGTATCGCCGTCGCCGTCGATGTCGCCGACGCAGGCGCTGGTGATCCGCTTGGTCACGACGCGAACGTGATCCATGAGGTTGCTCGAGATCAGATCGACGATGATGGTGCGGCGATCGGGGGTGATCTCGATGACCTCGGTCATGCCGGGATACCAGTCGCAACCTCGGGCAGTGAACGGTGGGCAGGGCGGGTAGATGGTCGCGGGCCACCCGAGCGGCGCGTCGCTGCTGTTGAGCGCGCCGCAGAGGCACATGACGCCGACGATCTCGCCATCGAAGGTGAGCGAGCCGAGGAAGTGCACGGTGCCGACGGGCGCGTCGATGTGAACGATGTGACTGTCGTACTCGCCGGGCGGCACGGCGCCGCCGGTCAGCGAAGCCGGGCTGTTGTACACGCCGGGGGTCCCGTCGATGTTCACGGGCAGCGGTCCCGTGAGCAGCACGCCCTGCTGCTCATCCCAGGCGAACATGTTCGTGCTGCTCTCCAGCGTGTGGGGCAGGCAGATCGGCGGCGCGGGAATGACCGCGATCGGGCCGGTCGTCCCGGTGATGGCCGCGTTGAGCGGCACGGCGGCGCACGCGAACAGCAGCGAGGCGGCGATGGTGGGAGTGAATCTCATCATGGCGTTGCTCCTTTCTTGAGCTGTGTCGGCGGGGCCGCCGGCAGCAACAGCGCTGCAGCGACTTCCAACCCACCATCAGGTAGCGCGCCGGGCTCCGCTGTCTGACATGAGATTGACGGGGATTCCCGCTCGAGCACCTGGCTTCGTCAGCTCCGCTGAGGCCTCCCAACGCAAAGCCGGCCGCGCCTGTCCTGGCAGGCGCGGCCGGTGCGGCAGCGAGGCACATCGCCCCGCGTGAAGGAGGAATCAGCGTCGTCGTCGCGCGGCGAGCAGAAACGCGAGCACCAGGGCGCCGGAGCCGGGTGCGGGGACGATGTTGAACGTCTCCAGGCGCGTCGCGCCGGCGTCGAGCGAGGCGTCGCCGACCCCGAAGCGGCCCGCATCGACCGTCCCCTCGCCGCTGATCCCGTACTGCCAGTGCAGCGTGATCTCGCCGGGCGTGTAGTTGACGAGCGGCTCGCCCTGGAGATCGCCGACGAAGACGCGGTACGCAGCATCGAAATAACCCAGTCGCGAGCCGACGTACCAGTTGTGCGTCATGGCGCCGCTCCACTGCCACAGCGCCTCGGTCCCCGCCGTGCCGAAGATGGGATCGAAGCTCAACGCCTCGTAGGTGGCGAGGCCGGGCGACTGCGCGAGGGCCTCGATCCAGATCGCCGTATCGCCGGGCAGATTGATGAAGTGCCCGGCGAGCCAGCCGTAGCGGCCGCTGTAGGGCCGATCATTAAGAACCGCTGCGTCTCCGTCGTAGCTCTCGCCGGGATAGCGAATCAGTTCCACGCGTTCGTCCGGCAGACCGTCTTCGATCTCGACGGAGATGGCGTTGTTGTTGAGAAACACAAGCACGTGCTTCATCGGACCGCCGAGGTGCGGGTTGTCAGCACAAGCGATCGCGGCAAGCGCACCGAGCACCGCGACACCGGCGAGAGAATACTTCAGTGAATGCATGATCCGTCTCCTTGCGAGGGCAACTGACGAGTGCAGAGGTGCGCGCGCCGACGCCGCAGGCCGACGAGACCAGCGAGTCCCGTCAGCACCGCGCTCGAAGGGGCTGGAATGTACTGCCAGGAGAGCGTGACCTGACCTGGGGTGAACCCCGGGAGCGGCTCTCCCTGCGCATCGCCTATGTAGACGCGATACGCCGCTTCATAGTCGCCGAGATCCGAGGCGGCGTACCAGTGATGCCACATCATGCCGTCCCATTGCCAGATCGTGGGTGAGTCGGCGGTTGCGAGGATCGGCGCATAGGTATGCGTATCCTTGTGCATGCGCCGCCCGCCTTCATACGTTTGCAGTCCGGGCGTGTGCGCCAGCACCTCGATCCATACAAGTGCGTCCGGGGGAAGATCCCAGAAGCCGGATGTCGTCCAGCCGTATTGATCGTTATACCCCTTGCCGTCGAGCACGTCGGCGGGCGGCGTATAGGATTCTGCGAAGTAGTGCAGCTCGAGATTCCCATCGTGCACCGGTGCGATGCTGATGACTGAATCGTCGAGTGATACTTCCACGTGCACCATCTCACCGATGGTCTGCGGCCAGGTGTCGCCGGCCGCGTCCGCGACGCAGGCAAGCGAACCTATAGTGGCAAGGAGCGTGAAGCGAATGGTGGTGTAGAGGATCTGGGGTTCGTGACAGAGCATTGTTATCTCACTTTTGGGTTGTCGGTTCTGATAGGTAAAGGGGACGTCAGCGCGCCGTGGCGGGGTTCCAGTCGTCCACGTCGAGCGACGGCTCATAGGTCCGGGCGAAGAGCCGCCCCTGTACGTGTCCGTCCAGGTGCGCGTAGGCTTCGCCCGGCTCGTGCCGATCGAGCGCCACCTCCGGCGGCGCGTCGAACTGGCGCCAGAAGTGCGCCATCATGTGATCGCGCCCGGGTCCGAGATCGCCGAACAGAATCGTTGCGGCGGGCACGGGAACCACGTCGGGCGTGCGCCAGGTGCGTCCGCCCGTCTCCTGCGCGGTCAGCTCGAAGTAAACGTTATAGCCGTAGCTGTACACGCCCTCGCGTTCATCGAAGGGGCAGCGCAGCGTCCGGTCGAGCCAGGCGCTCCAGCGGCCGTCTTCACTTTCGAAGGCTTCGCCGTAGGCGTAGGCGTAGAACGCGTAGCCCCAGGGCATCACGCGCTGTGCAAGCGCCGAGTGCAGGCTGCGCGGCAGCGTGTCGCCAGAGTCGTTGCAGTACAGCGCCGTCATCTGTGCCAGTTGGCGCAACTTGCTCTCGCAGACCACGCCCCTGGCGCTGTCGCGAGCGCAGCTGAGGGCCGGCATCAGAATGCCGATGAGCAAGGCGATGATGGCGATGACGACAAGCAGTTCGACGAGTGTGAACGCCGAGCGCTCCCGCGAGCGCGGGATGCGTGTCGCAGTCGGTTGCATGGGATCCTTTCAGCGGCGCGCGATCAGGCAGGCGCGCGACGGCGCAGCCGCGTCAGGGCGTGGGGCGGTGGAGAGAAACGACGGCGGCTCAGCGGGCGCGCGGCGGGGGAACAGCCGGCCTGGGCGACCAGAGCGGCGCGGCAGCGTGATCGTCGATCGCGCCCAGCGATGCGACTGCTGCCGGGACGGGCCGGGTGACCCGCGTGAGCGTCAAGGGGGGCGGGACCGCGGCCAGGGCGAACAGGCTCGCAGCCAGGCCCCGACAGTCCAGGGGCGTGAACACCGGCAGGGGGCCGGGCGGCGTCGGCGCGGGCGGCTGGAACTCGCGATCGGCCCTGGCCGGGGGCGTCGCTCCCGTCGCCGCGGTGCCGGCGGAGGATGAGGCGCCGCAGCAGGATCCGTCTGGCGAGTCGGCCTCGTGTCGCGCGGCCAGCAGTGCGTCGAAGGGCGCGGGCGGGGTCACCCCGTGCCGCTTCGCCCAGGCGAGGCGCTCCTCGAGCGAATGGCAACAGCAGTGCAGCCAGCACTGCTCAGCACTTACGCAGCCGCAGGCGCAGCCCTCGCAGGGGTGGCGTTCGGCGGCGACGGCGGTCGGCGCAGCCCGGGGCGGGACGGACAGCACGACGACGCCGAGCGTGACCAGCAGGTAGCTGGCGAGGGCGAGATGGGCGAGCACGACCCGCACCGGTGAGGATCTCCGACAATGGAGTTGTGAAGGTACAAGTACACTTTAGGCCCCGGTCCGGCTATGTCAAGCGCAAACCGGGCGGCGGCGTAGGACACGTCAGGGGGTGGGTTCCGGGGGTGGCGGGCTTTCCGCCCGGCGCAGTGGGGCGGGCCGTACCGACACCTCGGCCGAGTGTCTACGCCCGCGGGTGGTGCTTCTTGTGGATCGACTTGAGGCGATCCTGGTCGACGTGGGTGTAGATCTCGGTGGTACTCGTGTCACTATAGCCGAGCAGTTCCTGCACGACGCGCAGGTCCGCCCCGCCTGACAAGAGGTGCGTGGCGAAGCTGTGCCGCAGCATGTGCGGGTGCACCTTCAGGCCCGCCGCCCGGGCGTGGCGCTTGACGATCTGCCACAGGGCGACCCGCTCCAGCGGCCGACCCGTGCGCGAGAGGAACAGCCGCCCCTGGTCGCGCCCGTCGGGCCGGGCCAAGACCGGCCGGCACTCCTTCAGATAGACAGCCACCGCCGCCATCGCGGGCTTGCCCAGGGGGACGAGCCGCTGCTTGCCGCCCTTGCCAGTCACCATGACGACCCGCAGCGTCTCGTGGTAGTTCTCCAGTCCCAGGTCCGCCGTCTCGCTCGCGCGCAGGCCGGCGGCGTACATGACCTCGAGGATCGCCCGGTCGCGCAGGTGCAGCGGCGGGGCGTTCGGGTCGTTCGGCGGCTGGGGTGCGGCGAGCAGACGCTTCACCTGGCCCGGCGAAAGGACATCCGGCAGGTGCTTCCACCGTGTCGGCCGCTCGATCACCTCCGCCGGGTTCTCCGCGATCCGCCCGTCCGCGTGCAGGAAGCGGCAGAGCATGCGGATCGTCGCCAGGTGGCGAACCACGCTCGACGATTCCATGTTCCTGTCGCGCTTGAGCCCGCGGAGGTGCTCGGCGAGGTGAACGGGGCGAAGCTTGCTCGGCTCATCGACGCCCGCCGCAGCAAGGTCGGCAAGCAGATCGCGCACATCGAGGCGGTAGGCGCTGAGGGTTGCCGGGGCGAGACCGCACTCCACCCGCAGGTAGGTGAAGAAGGCGCGGAGGTGGG
>CAZZPX010000132.1:0-7937 GCA_964655955.1 uncultured Phycisphaerales bacterium
CTTCGGCAGGCCCTGCTGCGAGCCGGCCGGCATCCCGCTGCATCCCATCGAACTGATCAACCTGCTGGGGCTGGACAAGCTCGATCCCGCCGCCCAGCCGTTGTCGCTTGCGCCCAGCCCGACCCGCCCGACCTGGGCGCTGGAGCGCTTGACCGGCTTCGGCCCCGAGCGCCTGACGCTCGACAGCCGCACGCTCGAGGCGCAGCGCGTCGAGCTGCTCGACGCGCGGGGTGAGGCCGTCATGACGGCGGAACTGACCGAGTATCAGCCGGTCGAGATCACGAATCTCGGCCCGCCGCTCTGGCCGCGTCTGCCCCGCCGGGTGGAGATCCGCAATGCGGAGGATACGCTGGAGATCACGCTGACCTTGAGCGAGCCCTTCGACGCCCGCCGCGACCCGCGCAAGCTGCGCGATGCAGCGTTCAGCTTCGAGACCGTGGCGCGGGGCATCCCGGGCGTCGACCGCATCGTCATTCTCGACGCGGCGTGCCTCGACGAGGCGGATGCCGCGGCAACGCCTGAGGCGGCAGCGGGCGAGTGAGGCGGTATCATCGCTCTCGTGACTCACACACGCGTACATGCCCTGCTGTCGGCGCTGCTCCTGTCGGTCTGCTTCGCCGCCGCGGCACCCGGCCAACTCAGTGCCGCGGCGGATGAAGGGCACGGCTGGCTGGTCCTGCCGCGCGGCGATCATTACGAGGTCTACCACCACGCCCCCGGGGACGACTGGCTCGCCTGGCGACGCAGCGACGAGATCCTGCTGACGCTGCCGCAGCGAGCCGTCTGCTACGCCGCCACCCCCCACCGCGCCGAGTTGACCCTCGTCTTCGCCGCTGCGGAACTGCCCGGGCAGCGCGATGTGCGACGCAAGGAGGCCGTCTACCAGGAGGCTGTGCGGCGCTGGACCTGGCAGCCGAACGGCCGCCTGCGCGTGCTTCCCTCGCTTCCTGCCGACAGCGAGCTGCGCGGCCTGGCGGCGGACCCGCATGGCGTCGTCTACGCCCTGATCCAGGGACGCTCCAGCAGCGTCGCGCGCTCGCCCCGGGAGCAACCGGCAAGTGATGACTCCTCCGGGATCCCCGCTGCTCAGGAGCCGACGCGGATCGAGCAGGGTGAGGAAGTGCCCCCGCCCCCTGCAGGCGCTGCGCGAACCGAGGAAGGTGCCGCGGCCAGGCCTCACGTCGGTCCTGCCACGCGCGTCTTGCGCCTCGAGTCGGACGGCTGGGTGGAGGCGGCCCTCCCGGCGACGGTCGACACCGCCGATGTGCTTGCCTGGCATCTGCTCTCGACCCGGACCGGCATAGCGCTGCTGGCCCGCGAGCCGCACGCTGACATTGCCACGCTCTACGAACGCCGCACCGGGACGGGCCAGGCGACAGACGAAGCAGTCGGCGCGGCCGGGGCCGACGAAGGCGCCGAATGGACAGCCGTGCCGCTGCCCGTGCCGCTCGACGAGGTGCGTGCGGCCGGCGTGGAGGCGGGCGGGCTGGTCGTGGCGCTTGCCCAGGCCGAGACAGGCGATGGTGAGCCGGGCCAAACTTATGTCCTCTCGGTCGAACTCGTGCGCGGCGACCGTCGCCTGCCCATTGCCGTCGTGTCGGCCCTGGAGCGCGACTCTGTGATCCTGTTCTCCGGCCCGGATGTGGTGCTCATCTCGGAGGCGGACGAGGTGCAGCCGTTCATTCGCGTCTATGAGATCGCGACGGGTCGGCTGCGACGGGAGGGACGGTTCGGCGAGCCGCCCGTGCTCACCCAGCGCAGCATTCAGCCGCTGCTCATCGTCTTCGCCCTGCTGGTGGCGGCCGTCGCCATGGTCGTCTTCAAGCCCGAGCCCGGCGCGGTCGTCGTCGCGCTCAGCCGCGAGACGGAGCCCGCGGACATCGCAGGCCGGCTCCTCGCCTTCCTGATTGACCTGCTGCCGACGATGGTTGTGGTGGGGCTCCTGAGCGGACTGTCGCTGGGGGCGGCGTTCGACTCGTTGCGAGCCCTGGTTTTCTTCCAATCGACCACCGAGACCCTCCCCCCGGCCCTGGCGATCCTGCTGCTGACGCTGCTGCACCAGGGACTGAGCGAGTGGCTTGCCGGACGGACGCTCGGCAAGGCCCTGACTGGCCTGGTGGTGCTCGATGCGCTCGGCGGCAGATTGGGCTTCCGCCAGGCCGTGGTGCGCAACGCCCTCAAGTTCGTGCTCCTGCTCTTCCCCATCCTGCTGCTGCTGGCGGTCTGGAACCCCTGGCGGCAACATCTGGGCGACATGGCCAGCCGCACCGTCGTCGCCTCGCGACCCCGTGCGGAACTGCCCCCTCCCGATCGCGAGTAGCGCGATCGCGCGGGGCATGCGATGGCGGGCGCGCTCCACTGACCCGCGCGCCGCGAAGCGCTGGGTCGGCAGGATTTGCGCCTTTTCCACGCTTCCGTTGCAGAGCCAAGCGAAACGTGCCCGATAACACTCAACAGACCACGACCGCCGCGCACGCGAGGCTCGGCTGCCGCCATCCCCTCGCACCCGCCGACGCAGGACGCGAAGGACGGCGCGCCGGTTCAGCGCCAGGCAGGTGTATACGTGCCCGACTCAGCAGCCAAGGATCCGGCAAGCGGCAAGCCAAGCGCAGCGCCCCCCGCGCCGCCCCGCGCTGAGCCGCCAGCCCCCGCAGCCGACGCGGAGGCAGCGCTGACGCCGGCGGAGGCGGCTGAGCTTGGACAGGACGCTGCCGACGCCGGACGCCAGGGACCGGTCTGGCAGATACCCGTCCTCGCCGCCTCGATCGTGATGCTGGCGGCGGGTCTCTACATGTCGGTTCGCGATGCGCCGGGGCCGGATTTCGACGGTGCGCTCGATGCCATCGAATACCACCTCTCCAGCGGCGACTACGACAACTGGGAACGCTCCCTTAATAAGCTCGCACCGCATCTCGACGAAGCGGAGAACGACAGCCAGCTTGCCAGGTATTACTTTCTCAAGGGGGACGGGCTGTATCGGCTTCAGCGCGCCGAGGGCGCTTCGCTCCCCAAGTACAATCAACTGCTGATCGACTCCTATGAGCGCGCCAGCGAGGAATTCGGCGGATCGCTGGGCGGCACGCGCCACGCCAACCTCGCCGAGGCCTATCTCACCGCCGGCCGGGAGGAGGAGGCCATCCGTCTCGCCGACGGGCTGCCCCCCACCCACGCGGATCGGCGCATCGGCATCTACAAGGGGCTCATCCAGCAGCGGCTGAGCGGCGATGAGCCGGACTACGAGGGCGCCCTCTCGCTGCTTGAGCGCCTCTTGAAGGATCAGTCGCTGCCGCCGGATGTACGCGTGTGGGCGTACGCCCAGCGGGCGGTGGCCCTGCTCGACCAGGGCTTCGCCGATCGGGCGCTGGCGAATCTCTTGCGCGATATCCAGCGCGCGGAGGGCGAGGGCGCGGACAACGTCGGCGAACTGCTGGCTCTCCTGGGCACGGCGTATTTCGAGCTGGGCGATCACGCGGCCGCCGAACGATTCCTCCGCCGCGCTGAGGAACGTCTCCACGGCGACTCGGACGCCTATCCCCACGTGTTGGTACACCTGGCGCGTCTCGATCAGGCGGCGGGAAACGTCATCGACGCCCACGACGCCTTTGCCGCGATACTCCTCGAACACGGCGGCTCGCCCGCGCGCGACGCGGCGCTGCTCGGACTCGCCGAGACCTGCGCCGCCATGGGATTGCACGACGAGGCGATCGGCGACTACCGCGAACTGATCAGTACTCGACGACAGGCGGCCAGCGGCCGCGAAGGCGTAACGCGACAGGAGATCCTCGACAGCCTGCTCACTGAACATCGCAAGCGCGCCATCGAGATGGACTACGAGCGCGCCCTAGAGCTGGCGGAACTGGCGCAGCAGCTTTACCTCGGCGAGGAGATCCCCGCCGATGTGCTCTTCGTCGTCGCCGATTCGCATCGCGCGCTTGCCGACCACCTTCTGCAGGAGGCGGTGGGCGACACGGACGAGCCGGATCGCCTGCTGCTCATCGACGCGCCCCTCCGCCGCACGATCCGCCTGCACTTCTCCCAGGCCGGCGACGCCTTCGTGAGCCACGCGCGCCGCATGACGCTGGAGAACAATCTGGCGTACGGCGAATCACTCTGGCTGGCGGCGAACGCCTACGACCGGGCCGGCGACTTCACCCAGGCTATCGACGCCTTCCAGGAATACCTCCAGTCTCGCGATCGCGACGTGCGCGAACCCGCCGTCCGCTATCGGCTCGGCAGACTGTACCAGGCGCGCGGCGACTACGAACGCGCCCGCACCTTCTTCGAGGAACTCATCGCCGGCGACGATCGCACCACGCAGGAAGCACGCGCCAGCTACGTCCCTCTCGCCCAGTGCCTGCTGCAACTCGACGCGGCCAAAAACCTCGAGGCCGCCGAGCGCTCGCTGCTCTACGTGCTCGAAGGCGCGGAGCTCGACCCGGCCGCGCGGGAGTTTCGCGACGCCCTCATCGAACTCGGCCTGCTCTACTACCGCAGCGAACAGTACCCGCGCGCGATCGAGCGGCTGGAAGAGGCGATCGCGCGCTACGGCGACATGCCGCGCATCCTCGAACTGCAATTCAAGCTCGCCGACGCCTGTCGCCTCGAAGCGAATCGCATTGCGGAAACTCTCTCCCTCGCCATGCGGCAGAGTGAACGAACCCGCCTGGATGAGACTCGGCGGGAACACCTCGAGCGGGCAGGCGAACTCTACGGCGTCGTGCGCGACGCGCTCGCCGCGCGCGATCCGCGGCACCTCAATGCGCTCGAACAGGACATGCTGCGCGAATCCTACTTCTACAAGGCTGACTGCCTCTTCTCCCTCGAAGAGTACGACGAGGCGATCAAGGAATACAACATCGCGATCGGGCACTATGGCGATCATCCCGCGTCGCTCTTCGCCTCGGTGCAGAAGGTCAACGCCTATGTGGCGCTCAAGCGCTACAAGGACGCCCGCACCGCGCACGAGTCGGCGCGGCTGCGATTGCAGGCCCTCACCGATGCCGACTTCCAGCGACCCGAATTCAACCTGATGACCCGCCGCCAGTGGGAAGACTGGCTCGAGTCGGTCATCCTCATCGAAGAGAGAGTCCAGGCGAGCGCGGAAGGCAATGAATGACGGCTCCCCGTTGACCGAGTTGGAGAAAAACTGTTTCACGCAAGCTCTTGAGAGCCAGTCGTTCGTCGTTTCCCCTTGAGGATCCCATGACCACACACGATACAACCTGTCAGGCAGGCAGCCCCGCTGAGACGGTGCTCGATCTGCTGCGGCGACAGCAGGACCTGGTGCGCAGGCTTCTGATGCTGGCGCAGCAGCAGGAGACATACTTCAGCTCCGATCACGCCGCCGACCTGCTCGAGCACATGAAGCGCCGCCAGCAGGTCGTCGACGACATGAGCCGCGTGCAGAATCGCATCGCTTCGCTCCTGCCCGATGAGCGTGATCTGTCGGGGTTCTTTCCTGAGACGGAGCTTGCCGAATTCAAGGAGTTGCGGGACGCCGTCACCGACGACCTCGCCCGCATCGCCCATCTCGACAGGCAGGGCCAGCTCACCGTCCGGCGCATGCGTGATGAGGTCGCCGCCAGGCTGGGCCAGGTGGCCGCGGGGCAGGGCGCGGTGACGGGATACGGCCGGACGGGACAGGTGCGCGCCTCGGGCAATCGCTATACCGATCGGAGCGCGTGAGTGACCTTAGCGGGCGTCGACAACCCGGCGGCAGCGCGAACGCCGATCGCGGTCGACGCTCCGTCGCGCCCCGACCCGACTCCCGCCGCGGCACGCCTGAGCGAGACCGATCTGGCGGAGCTGTTGACCTCGTTCAACGAATTGACCGCGCGGATGCAGCGCAGTCACGAAGCGCTGACCGGCGAAGTGTCACGCCTCAAGGGCGAACTCAGCCGCGCCAGTGAGCAGCTTCGTCGCAGCGAACGTCTCGCCGCCATCGGTCACATGGCGGCCGGCATCGCGCATGAGATCCGCAACCCCCTCGCCTCGATCCAGCTCTACGGCGAGATCCTCGAAAAGGACCTGGCGGGACAGGAAGCGCTCCAGGCGCTGGCGACCAGGATCCGCACCGCCGTGCAAAGCCTCGACGCCATCGTCCGCGATGTGCTCGCCTTTGCCCGCGAGGTGACGGTGCGGCCGGCGGAACTGCTCGTCGCGGAGGTGCTCGCCGCGGCGCTGGCGGACTGTCGCGGGGTGCTCCACGCGGCGCGCGTGGAGGTGCCGCCGCCGCTGATCCAGCCCGAACACTGCACTGTCGTCGCCGACCCCTCGCTGCTCCGCGTCGTCCTGGGCAACATCATTCGCAATGCCGCCGACGCCATGGCGGAGGCGGGCGACCAGACCGAGCACCGCCTCGACATCAGCGCGAACGCCGTGCGCCACGACGAGGTCGGCGACGCGATCCAGATTCGCTTTCGCGACACCGGCCCGGGCGTTCCGCCCGAAGTGCGCGAGCGCATGTTCAATCCCTTCTTCACGACGCGCGCCGCCGGCACCGGCCTGGGGCTCGCCATCGTGCATCGCATCCTCGAGGCGCACGACGCCGCCATCGAAGTCGCCGAGCGAGAGCCGGGCGAGCGCGGCGCCGAGATCATCATCACCCTGCCTCTCGCGGGCAGAGCACAATGCACGGAGACGAACGGATGAGTCGAGTGCTGATCGTCGATGACAAGGAACTCATGCGCGACAGCGTCGCCACGACGCTTCAGCGCGCGGGGATGACCGTCGTCTCCGCCGCCGGCGCCGACGCCGCCGTCGCCATGCTCGCCAGGCATCGACCCGATGCCGTCATTACCGACCTGCGCATGCCCGGCACGGACGGCCTGGGCCTGCTGGAACGGATCAAGGCCTACGACGAGACGCTGCCCGTCGTGCTCATGACGGCGTACGGCACGGTCGACACCGCTGTCGAGGCGATGAAGCTCGGCGCCTTCGACTACATCACCAAACCCTTCGAGGGCGATGAACTCATCATCACCGTCAAACGCGCTCTGCAGCACGCCCAGCTTCTCAAGGAAAACGCGGTGCTGCGCACGCTCACGCCGCATGAGTGCGGGCCCGCGACCTGCGCCGGACTGGAGCGGCTCGTCGGCAAGAGCAGTGTCATGCAAGCTCTGCGCGAGGAGATCGCCGCCGTCGCCCGCTCGAGCGGCACCGTCCTGGTCTGCGGCGAGTCGGGCACGGGCAAGGAACTCGTCTCCCGCGCCATTCACGAGTCTTCCCCGCGCTCCGGGCATACCTATCTCGCCGTCAACTGCGCCGCCCTCAGCGCCAGCCTGCTCGAATCGGAATTGTTCGGCCACGAGCGCGGCGCCTTCACCGGCGCCGACCAGTTGCGCAAGGGCCGCTTCGAACTCGCGGACGGCGGGACGCTCCTGCTCGATGAGATCAGCGAGATCGCACCGCACCTGCAGGCGAAACTGCTCCGCGTCCTGCAGGAGTCGGCCTTCGAGCGCGTCGGCTCGAGCCTCACCCAGTCGGTCGATGTGCGCGTGATCGCCACCACGAACCGCGACCTGCTCGACTGCGTGCAGCAGGGCGCCTTCCGCCAGGATCTCTACTTCCGCCTCACCGTCCTGCCGATCCGCGTGCCAACGCTGCGCGAGCGGCTCGACGATGTGCCGGAGTTGGCGCTGCACTTCCTGCGCCGCGTGGCGCAGCGCGACGGCACGGCACTCAAGCAACTCAGCGATGAGGCGATCGGCGTCATGCAGCAGTACGCCTGGCCGGGCAACGTGCGCGAACTGCAGAACATCTGTGAGCGCGCCCACGTACTCAGCCCCGGCGAACGCATCGAAGCGACGCTGATCCAGCCGTGGCTCCTGCCCGGGGGCGGCGCTGCCCGCGCCGCCGCGAGCGCTGCGCAAGGCGCAGCGCTGCACTCAGGTGCGCTGACGGCAGGCAGCGGGTACGCCATGAGCGCGCCGGCGGGC
>CAZZPX010000133.1:0-7918 GCA_964655955.1 uncultured Phycisphaerales bacterium
GCATTGCTTTCCTCGAAGCCGACCACTTCCGTGCTCACGCCAGCCTCGATGAAGTCGGTGGAGTAGGTCACGCGCACGCTGGTGGGCCGGAACTCGACGCGCTGGCCACCCGCAGCCGTTTGCCGCAGGCTGCCGTAGCGCGCGATGGCCATGGCGATGTCCTGGGCGCGGCTGAGCGAGCTGAGCTGCGCCTGCACCTGGTAGCGGTACAGCCGGGTGTAGGTGGCGGTGTTGGGCAGGCGGACGTCCTGGCCGAGTTGCTCCCCTTGCGCCGTCGCCATCTGGTTGATGATGCGCTGCACATCGTCGCGCAGGCGGCTGACGGCGGCGGCATAGGGGGAGACGGCGAAGCGATTGCTCGCCTCCTCGCGCTCCTTCTCGGCGACCAGATCCATCAGTGCCTGTTCCACGCCCCGCCGAATCTCCGCCCATTCGTCGTAGGAGGGAATCGCGCCGCTGCGCGGCGCGCCTTCGAGATTGTCGAAGACGCGGCGGACGTTCTCGAAGACCAGCGTCACCTGCAACAGGTTCTCCGGGGAGTGCTCGTCCAGTTCGAACTCGAGCAACCGCGTGTTGCGCTTCTCATCCGAGTTGCTGCGATAGGGAAGCTGCAGGTAGCTGCCCCGCGTCACCGTGCGCGTGGTCACGTCGTAGCGGCTGGCCGTCGAGCCGAACGGCGAGGCCTCCACGATGTAAGGATCGCGGCGGGAGACGTTGTCGAAGTCGAGGCGGAAGACGTCGCTGCCGTAGCTCGACTCGCGGCGAACCAGGCGCCCGCCCTGGCGCACCACGACATCGGCCTCGGGTGAGGTCTCCACGCGCAGACGCATGGGCTCCGGCCCGCATCCCACGAGCAGCGGCAGGATGATGAGCAGCAGCGTCTTGACCCAGGCGCCTGGGAAGATGATGCGGTTGTCGGTCATCAGCGTCTCCTCGCTTCGCCACGGCCTCCATGCCGCCGCGACTCGTTGCCCCTGTGCGCGGCCGCGGCTGCATGATAACTCCCGAGCCGCACCGGGGCGTGAAGGCCGCGCAGCGACTCGCATGCTACGCTTCGGCCATGCAGGCCGAAGTTCCGCAGAACCTGATCGACAAGCTCGAGGAGATGACCCGCACCGTGGCGGAGTTGGATCGACAGCTCGCCGATCCGCAGGTTGCGGTGAGCCCGACGCGGCTGCGCGATCTGTCGATCCGCCGCGCCGCCATCGTCCGCACAGTCGAACGGTACGCCAGGTACCGGGCCCTTTCCCAGGAGGCGGCGGAGTTGAAGCGATCGCTGGAGGCGGAGCAGGACGCCGAATACGCCCAGCTCGCCCGCACCGAGATCGAGGCGCTGGAGAGCCGCGCGGATGAACTGATCGAGACCATCCAGGAGGACCTGGTCACGGCGGAGGATCGGGCGGTCGGAGCCGTCGTGCTCGAACTGCGGGCCGGCGTGGGCGGCGACGAGGCAGCGCTGTGGGCCGGCGATCTGCTCGCCATGTACCAGCGTTTCGCCCAGCAGCGCCGCTGGACCTTCGATCCTCTCGAGGTGTCGGCGGGCGAGGTAGGCGGCGTAAAGTCCGCCCTGGTCAGCGTCGAAGGGGAAGGCGCCTGGGCCGAGCTGGGCTACGAGGGTGGCACACACTGCGTCAAGCGCGTGCCGGCGACGGAAGCACAGGGCCGGATTCACACCTCCACCGCCACTGTCGCCGTCCTCCCCGAGCCGACCGATGTCGAGGTGGAGATCGACGAAAGCGACGTGCAGGTGCACGTCACCACGTCTCAGGGTCCCGGCGGGCAGAACGTGAACAAGGTTGCCACCGCCGTCCATCTGGTGCACGAGCCAACCGGCATCGAAGTCCGGATTCAAGAGAGTAAAAGCCAGCGGCAGAACCGCGAGCGCGCCTGGCAGGTCCTGCGAGCCCGACTGTTCGAACTGCAGCGGCAGGAACGGGACAAGGAGCGGCAGGAAGCTCGGGTGGCGATGATCGGCCGAGGCGGCCGAGCCGAACGCGTGCGGACGTACCGCTACAAAGAGGGCATCGTTGTCGATCATCGCGTGAGCGGCAAGAACTACCCGCTGCAAGGGATTCTCGCCGGCCAGCTTGACGAGCTGATCGATGATCTGACGCAGCAGGATGTGGCGGCGCGCCTGGCGGCACTTTGACCGGATTGTGCGGTCTGATTTCGCTGCGACGTCAGACGGACCCTCGATTCAGACGCATTTTCCCCCTATCATGGTTAGATTCCCGTAGCCGAGTCGATAAACTAGGTAAACCCGGACGTGACCGCAGTTCTTCATCCGTTGAAGCTGCAGACGGACCGGCAAGCCGAGCTCAGTCGCTCGGATGAATTGACAACTGGATCGCGCAAGAGCAAAGGAGGCCCCATGACCGTGTCATCCTTGCGAGAGTCCGCATCGTTTATCAGTGCAGCAGCGCCCTGGGTCGCAAAGCTCGAGGATCCGCTGCGTCGTTCCCTGGATCACTGCTGCGTGGTGATGCGCCAGGCCCTCGGAGCCGGAGCTGTCGAGCTTCGCGTGTACGAGCAGGCCGGCGATCGTCTCACCGCCGTCGCCAGCGTCCCCGAACTGGCGGAGATCTCGGTCGCCCAGTCGGCCTGGCCCGCCGCCGACAACGCCTTCCGCAGCGAGGCCCGCGGCACGTTGCGGCCGCGCCATGCCTTCCAGCCTGGCGGGCTGATCGGCGCGGAGCGCGGCGAGGCGGGCGCCACGGCCCATACCAACGGCGTCAACGGCAAGAGCAACGGCACTGGTAACGCCCCTGCCGCAGGCGACGTCGACCTGCTCTGCATCGTCGACGACCTGGGCAGTTCCCACTGGTACCTGCTCACCGCGGCGCGGAAGACTGACCGCGGCCGCTTCAACCAGGCGGATCGCCGCCTTCTTGAAGACCTCATCCCCGCCTTGAGCGAGCAGCTTCTCCAGGTGACGGCCCCGCTGCATGAGCGAATGGACCGTCGCGTGCAGCAGCTTGCCGGCCAGTATGAACTGACCGAAGCGGAGATCAAGGTGGCCTGCTACCTGCTCGGCAGCACACTGAGCGAGCAGGACATCGCCCGCGAACTGCACCGCAGCTTCAACACCGTGCATCGCCACGTCACGAACATCTATCGCAAGCTCGGCGTGCGCTCGCGCCTCGAGGCGATGGCGCTGACGGAGAACGAACACCCGGTGGCGAGGGGCGGGGAGCAGGTTGGGCCGACCGGCCGCAACTCCTCGGCCGCCTGAGCCAACCACAATACGCCCGACTGCACGGGGCCCGCACGGGCCCCTTTTTCGTGCGCGCGGCTCGGCCGGCCCTGCCGCTCGCACCGCTACACTGGCTCCATGAGCCGCGTCTGCGTCGCCATTCGAGTGGAAGAGGAAGCGTCGGCTGCGGCGGCGCTCGCCCGGGCTGAAGAGCACGGAGCGGAGATGATCGAGCTGCGCGTCGATGCGGTGGCGGACGATCCGGACCTGGTCGTCAGCCTCGTCGCGCGCACCACGCTGCCCTGCATCCTCACGTGCCGCCACGCAAGCGAAGGCGGCGGCTTCGCCGGGCCGGAAGCAACGCGGATCGAGTTGCTCCGCCGCGCCTGTGCCGCAGCCGTCCCGCCGACCTACGTCGATGTCGAGTGGCGACGGTTCGAAGCGGATGCAGAACTGCAGCGCGCCGTGCGCGAGCTGACCACGCCCTCAGGCTCACACGGACCGGGTCTAATCCTGTCGTTTCATGACTTCGAGAGTCGCCCGGCCGGACTGCTGCGCACGGTCGCGGCGATGGCGCAGGAAGATGCGTGTCAGGTGATCAAGCTCGCGCATCGTGCCCGTTCGCTGCGCGACTGCGTGGATCTCTTCGACCTGCTCGACAGCCGCGGCAAGCCGATGATCGCACTGGGCATGGGCGAGTTCGGCGTGGCGACGCGCGTGCTCGCCGGCAAATTCGGCGGGCTGCTCACCTTCGCCGGGCTGGAGGCGGCGAGCGTGACCGCGCCGGGGCAGCTTCCCCTCGACGAACTGCTGCACACCTACCGTTTCCGCGACATCGGCCGTGAAACGGCGACGTTCGGCGTCGTTGGCTACCCGGTCGGGCACTCGCTCGGACCCGTGATTCACAACGCGGGCTTCGGTGAGATCGGGTTCGACGGTGTCTACCTGCCTCTGCCCGTCGCGCCGGGATTCGAGCCCTTCAAGGCGACCGTGCTGTCGCTGCTGGCGTACGAGCCGCTGCGTCTCGAGGGTTTGAGCGTGACATTGCCGCACAAGGAAGACCTGCTGCGCCTGGCTCGCGAAGAAGCGTGGGAGGTGGACGAGTCGGCGGCGCTGGTGGGAGCCGCGAACACGCTCCTGTGCGCGGGCGATCGCCGCTGCGTGTGCAATACCGACGTCACCGCCCTGCAGGACTGCCTGCAAGAAGCGAGGCAGCGCGAGCGCTTCGCCGGCGTGAACGCTGCCGTGGTCGGCGCGGGAGGCGTCGGCCGGGCCGCCGCCGCCGCGCTGGCGCGACTTGACGCTGACGTCACCCTCTACAACCGCACCGTCTCGCGCGCCGAGGAAGTCGCGGCGGCCTTGCGCGCAAGCGCCGGCTCCGTCCGCGCCGCTGGACTCGAAGCGCTGCGTGACGCGGTGCCGGACCTCATCATCAACGCCACGAGCGTGGGGATGCGCGGCGGTTCGAAGCCCGACGCCTCGCCCGTCCCCTCACGGTTGCTTACCGAGGGCGTCCTCGTCCTCGACACGGTCTACAACCCGCTCGATACGCCCCTGCTGCGCCAGGCGCGCGAGGCCGGCTGCGCCACGATCGACGGCCTCGCCATGTTCCTGCGCCAGGCGGCGGAGCAGTTCGAGGCGTGGACCGGCGTCCCCGCGCCCATCGACGTGATGCGCCGCCGTGCCCTCGAGCGCCTGGGCGACTGACGCGGTTCGGTCTGTGCGGTCTGGGCAATCCCTGCCCCTCATCGAGGCCCCGCCGGCTCCCTTGTACGAGGTCTGCAGCTTGCCGCCCAAGCGATCGGCCAATCCGGTCGATGCACGGCCAGGGCTGTACGCTCGCGCCTGCCCGGCGCGAGCGCGAATCGAGGTGCCAGGGATGCTGCGTGTGCCGCTGGAGAGAATCAAGCCGGGGATGCGATTGGCGCTGGCGGTGCATCATCCCTATCGGCCCGCCTCTCAGCTTCTCGCGGCGGGCTGCGTGCTCCAGGAGAACGTTCTGCAGCGCCTCAGGGCCCTGCGCGTCGGCGAGGTCTGGATCGACTGCCCGCAGCTCAGCCGACTGGACCGCTACCTGACGCCGCAACTCGTGCGGGCGCACGATCAACTCACCGCGGCGACCTGCCATCTCTTCGAGCAGGTGCTCGCCAGGCAGGAGCCGGAGAACCTGGCGGAAGTGACGGCGATTCTGCGCGAACTGCGGGCGATCTACGAAGCCGACAAGACCGCCGCCGTCTTTCTACCCTGCCTGTCGCAGGGCGCGGATCTGCTGGTGCAGCACGCGACGGACACGGCGGTGCTCGCGATTCTGCTGGCGATCCGCCTGGAGGGACACATCAGCCAGCAGCGGCGCGACGCGGGGCACGCCAGCGAGAGCTTCGTCGAGCAAATCGCCTTGGGAGCGCTCCTGCACGACGTGGGCCTCTACATGGTGCCGGGCGGGCCGCTGCATCCGGAAGTCCGCTGGCATGACGAGGACCGCACGGACGCAAGCGAACAGCATGTGCTGCTGGGCTACCGCGCGGTGAAGCCGCTCGTGGACGGCAACGTCGCCGCCACCGTCCTGCACCACCACCAGCATTTCGATGGCTCAGGGTTTCCGGAGAAGGACAAGGGGGCGCTCGGCTCGCGCGGGCTCGAAGGCGCTCGCATTCCGATCTACGTGCGCGTGGCGACGCTCGCGGACGTCTTTGATGAGACGCGCATCGGCCAGGGGGATCTACCCCTGCCGCCTGGCCAGGCCCGAGCCCTGACGCTCGGTGAGAAGCGCCGGGACTGGTTCGACCCGACGGTCGCGGCGGCGCTGCCGCAGGCCGTCGTCCCCCTGCCGCCCGGATCGCACGTGACGCTGACCGGCGGGGCACGGGGCGTGGTGGTGGAGTTCGCGCCGGACGCACCCGATCGGCCTGTCGTGCAGATGATCCCGCCTCGGGCCCTGGTCGATCCGGAGGCGCTGTGCCCCCTGCTCGACCTGCGGGCGCACGAGGAGCTTGAAGTGACAGCGATCGACGGCGTGGAGCTTCCCCAGCCGCCCCTCGCCGCCGCTTCATGACCACGCCTCGAGGAACCGTCGCCATGCCCCGGACTGAGACGCGGACAAGCGGTAGTGAAGAAACCCGGGAGGCGGGCGAGGAGCCGGCTGCCTCAGTTCGCCCGCCGCGCCGCTCGACATCGCTTCGGCGCAACTCCGTCTTCGCGCATCCCGCACTGAACTTCGGCGCCCTGGCGGGCTGTGCCGCGAGCGCCATCGTCGTGGGTTTCCTCGCCATGCTGCTGCGCGAGGCGGGCGTGCAGGCGCAGCTTGCCATTCTTCTGGCCGTGATACCCGCCGCCGTCGCCGGCTGGTTCGTCGTCGATCTGCTCGTCGTGCGGCAGGTGCATCGCACGCAGCAGCGCATTGAGCAGCTGCGCCGGCAACTGCGTCTCTACGCCAGCGTCTCCACTCGCGATCTGTTCGAGCGCATCCTGCTCAAGACCGACGACGACCTGGGGCGGCTCAGCCGGGACATCCACGCCGCGCTCACCGCCGCCCACCAGGATCGGCTGCACAGCGCGCGCCTGCAGCGCGACTTCTCACACCGGCTGCAGCGCGAGACCCGCCGCGCCACGCACCACCTCACGCGCCTGAGCCTGACGGACGAGTTGACCGGCCTGGGCAACCGCCGCGCCTTCGAGGATGAACTCGCCGCCAGGTTCGCCGAGGCGAAGCGTGTCGGCCAGGACCTCACCTGCGTCAGCTTCGACCTCGATCGTTTCAAGCAGCTCAACGACACGCACGGTCACGCCGCTGGCGATGCAGTGCTGGCGGCGTTCGCCGAGGTGCTCGCCGGGTCCATTCGCCAGACCGACTTCGCCGCCCGGCTGGGCGGGGACGAGTTCGTCCTGCTCCTGCCGCGCTGCGACGAGACCAACGCCGGCCGCCTCTGCGAACGCCTCAGCCTCCTCTTCGGCCAGCACCCGGACGTGGCGCGGTTCGGCACGGATCGCCCGACGGCGAGCTACGGGGCGGCGTCGCTGCTCGCGCGGCAGGCAGCCACGGCGGAAGACCTGCTCGCCGCCTCCGACGAGGTGATGTACGCGGCCAAGCAAACGCGTCGCAGCGCTCAGGCGGCGTAAGCGCACGTGGAGAACCTGTCGCTTTCTGCCATCTGCAAATAGCAAGAGACAGAATCTCTTGCCGACACCTACCGTTCGTCCAAAGTCAAACGCCGGGCGCGACATCTCTGCGTAAGTTTCGTAAATACAGTAGTTTGTGGCAGCATGATTCCACGGGACGTCATGGGCGTGACCCCGGTTACGATTGGTGTTGACGCTGATATTTCCGACATTTCTCGAGGATTCCAACGCTGTTGCGGCCGGCTGCGCAGTAACATCCACGCATTGGAGTTCTCTCTAATGGCAAACCACGCAAAAGAACCTGAATCTGCGATTCGTGAGACAAAGCAACGGTGGGCGCGCCGCGTCGAAATCCTGGAGCGCCTTGAAGCGGTGGTGAAAGACGATCCCGATGTCCTTCCAGAACTGTTGGCGCTGCTGAAGAGTGTCAGCCGCGCAACGGGGACCACAGCCGACGGCACTCCGCGGCGTAGGCGCCGAAGTAATGCCCTCGATAATGTCGTGCGCGCGCTGTCGGAGGCGAACAATCGTCCGATGCGCATCGAGGAGCTTGCGAAGGCGGCGGGCGTGACCAGGAGCGCGGCAGCCACGGCGGTCTACAAGATCGAT
>CAZZPX010000134.1:0-7917 GCA_964655955.1 uncultured Phycisphaerales bacterium
CCGGCAACAAGTTCGAGTTTCGCAGCGTCGGCGCTTCCAGTTCCATCGCCTGGCCCATCACCGTGCTCAACACCATCGTCGCCGACTCGCTCGATCACATTGCGAGCGAATTGGAGAAGGCTGCCGGGCCCGACGCCACCCCCCGCCGCAAGCAGACCGTCACCAAGTCGCTCCTGCGCAAGCTCATCAAGAAGCACAAGCGCATCATCTTCAACGGCGACGGCTACTCACAGGAGTGGGTAAAGGAAGCTGAGAAGCGCGGCCTGCCCAACCTGCGCACCACCGTGGAGGCCCTGCCCGAGATGGCGAACAAGGATGCCGCCGCCATCTTCCGCAACCACCACGTCCTCTCCTCGAGCGAACTCAAGAGCCGCTTCAACGTCTATCTCGAGCAGTACACCACGACGCTGCAGATCGAGGTGGACACGATGCTGCAGATGGCGCGGCGGCAGATCATTCCCGCCGCCATGGCCCAGCAGATCGCTTTCGCCGACGCCGTCGCCTCCACCCAGGCCGCGGGCTTCGATTCGACCGCGCCCGAGAGTCTGCTGCGGGCGCACATTCAGCGCGTGGAGCGCCTGCTCGCCGCCGTCGACGCCCTCGCGGAAGCCGCCGCGGAATCCGGCTCGTGCCACGGCATGAAGTGCGCCGAGGTGATGCGCGACGTGGTGCTGCCCGCGATGACCGAGCTGCGCGAGGCAGCCGACGAACTCGAGCAGCACACCGCCGAAGACCTCTGGCCCCTGCCGACATACTTTGAATTGCTGACGATGGACTGAAGCCCACGCCGCGCCCGCGCCGTCGTGCGCGTCGCCTTCCCTCGGACGTGCCCGTTCGGTCGGCCAACCCCGCCGCCCCTCCGGAGCGGGTTAATCCCGCATCCTTCACCACGGGTTCCACCCATGGCTACAGTCGTTGGCCCCTCCGGGGCTGGTCGCGGGTCGACGCGATATCGTCTGAACAAGGCGCACCGGGCACCTCTTCCGCCCCGCAGCGGCGCAGGCTTGTAGCCGCGGGTGAAGCGCAGCGCAACTCGTGGATGAGGAGCCCCTCCTTTTGACCCCGAAGCGGCGACGGTATTCTGCGGGCTCAAGAGAGACACCATGCAGCGCGAACTGCACATCAAGACCACCGGCCAGGGACTTGTCGAGATCACCGACGACATCACCGCAGTCGTGCGCGACGCCGACATCGATACCGGATTCTGCACCGTCTTTCTGCGCCATACCTCCGCGAGCCTTACTATCCAGGAAAACGCCGATCCGTCCGCCAAGCGCGATCTCGAAGCGTGGCTCAATCGTCTCGTTCCCGAAAACGATCCGTTGTATACGCACACCAGCGAAGGCCCGGATGACATGCCCAGCCACATCAAAGCCATCCTCACCATGGCGAGCCTGAGCATTCCCGTCACCGCAGGCCGGCTGGCGCTCGGCACGTGGCAGGGCATCTATCTCTGGGAACACCGCCGCGCACCGCACACGCGCCGCGTCATCGTGCACGTCAACTCACAGACACGCCATATTTGACCAGCGCCCGCCGCAACGGCTCCAGATGCGCGCCATAATGTTCGCTGCGCTTCACCGACGATGTATACACCGGCCGGCGCACCTGCTCGTTACTCAACGACGTCGACGCCCGCCCGCTCTCGTGGTGACGCAGACACGCGTCGTCCCATTCCACCCCCAGAAACTCGATCAGCCGCCGCGTCTGCGCCTCCTGCTCCGCGACCAACTCCTCGTAACACACCGACAGGATCGGCACGTGCGTCGCCTCGCGCCAGTGCTCCATCAGTCGCTCAAATTCCCGCTGCGCCAGCGCAATGTCCTCCAGGCGCGTCGACCATGGCTGATTCTGCGGTAACAGCGCCGAGGCAAAACACGACAGCCCCACGTCCACCGGGTCCCGCTCGACGTGCACGACCCGCGCACCCGGAAACAACAACGAAATCAGTCCGACATATAAATGCAGATCGAGATTCTTATTGGCGACGCGCTGCGCCTTGCCCCCTACCTGGCGCAGTCGGCGCAAGTACTCGCGCGCCAGGCGATCAGCCTCCCGCGGCGTCAGCCCCGCCACGCATTCCGGAAAAGTATCGCTGCGCCCCAGTTCGTGCGGCAGATGACGCACCATGCGCGTCAGATCCGGCAACTCGCCGGCCCCCGCCGCCTGCGGATGCGCGTCGATGATCCGCTCGATGAGTGTCGTGCCGGAGCGCGGCATGCCCACCACGAACACCGGCGCGTCCGACGCCTCGCCGGCGCGCGGCAGCGCGCGCAGCGCCTGCCTCGACATCGCGCGCATGACGCGTTCGCTCAGCTCGACGAACGCCTCCGCGTCAAACTCAACATTCCACAAGTCATTCGCCGCACTGAAGCACGCAAAGGCATCGTCATAGCGCTTGAGCTTCTCGCAGGCCTGCCCGCGCAGAAAGAGGAACTGCCGGCGCATGTCCGAAGAGAGCGCCTCCCCGCGCGCGAGCTGCGCCACCGCGATGCCTTCCGCGCGCGCCGCGTTCCCCTCCGCCAGCTCGATCTCCGCCAATTCCAGGCCTGCTGCCGGCCCTTCCGCCTTGGACTCGAGCAGCGGCTCGACCAGCCGCCGCGCCGCCTCGCGCTCACCCATGAGCCGATGCAGCACCGCCTCATTCAGCGGCGACACATTCACACCCTGCCCCGCCTGCCGCGCGCGCTGCAGCGCCGCAAGCGCCTCGCCGTAGCGCCCCTCCGTCTGCAGCACCTGCGCCTCGCGCACGTGATACTTCCCTTCCTTCGGCTTCAATCTGCGACAGCGCCCGAGAAACATCCGCGCATCGTCGTACCGCGCATCCTGGAACGCCGTCGCCGCCAGCGCTTCCAGCGCCCGCACATCGCGCGGTTGGCGGCGCAGCACACCTTGCGCCAATTCCTGCGCCCGCAGCAGATCGCCACGCCGCAAACACTCATTCGCCTCCGCCAATGCCTGATCCGCTCCGCTGGACACGCGTTCGCTCCTTTCGCGCCCAGTGTACCGGCCCCGCCGAGGCCGCGCCCCCGCGCCGCCCCGGCCCGGCCCGCCGCACGGTACACAGCGCTGCCGCCCGCGCATCAGCGCAGCGTGAGTTCACGAAGCAGCACATGTCGCGGAATAGCGCTCGCATCGGGCGCGTTCGTCAGGGCGGACACCCTCGACCCCACTCGCCGCTCGTCGCGGCGAGCTTCAACCTCGCCGTCCACTGCGTCGGCGACGGACACCGACCCGAGAGCGAGCCGCTCGCACGTACGGCCCGGCGCACACAGCGTCGCCGCAAGTCTATCGCTGCGCCTCGGCTCGTTTCTCTCCCCACACCCGCGCCCGGTTCGCACCTGTCGCACCCGCCCCGCACCAAGGAGAAGCCGATGACATTCGCCTCGACTGACACGCACCCTCTCGCGCCGACCCGCGCCCGCCGCTGGGCGCGCCGCGCCGCCATCACCGCCGCCGCCCTCCTTCTCGCCGCGCCCGCCCTGGCGCAGTTCCTCCGTCCCGACGCTGTGCTCACCGGCAAGTCGGCGCTCGGCCGGGGAGCCTCCGGCAAGATCGTCGTCGCCGACCGCGGCAGTTCCACCGCCAGCGTCATCGATGTCGCCACCGACACCGTCATCGAAACCCTTAATCTTCCCGGCGGCGACAACCCTGCCGAGCCCATGTACGTCTGGTACTCGCCCATCGGCCATCGCTTCTTCATCGGCGATCGCGCCAACGATCGCGTCGTGTACTACGCTGCCGACACGCTCGCCTACCAGGGCGAAGCCGCGACCGGAGCCGGCGTATTCCATATGTGGGGCAGCCCTGCCGCCGGACAACTCTGGGTCAACAACGACGTCGACAACACGACCAGCGTCATCGATCTCTTCACGCTCGACACGCTCGCCAGCGTCCCCATCCCCGCCGATCTCGTCGCCATGGGCGGCAAGCCCCACGATGTGATCCTCTCCCCTGATGGCGCGTACGCTTATGTCACCGTCGTCGCAGTGGACGGCCCGCTGGATTGGGTCGTGCAGTACGACACGGCGACATTTCTCGAGATCGGCCGCGTACCCGTCGGCGACGATGCACACCTCTCCCTCACGCAGCGCAACAATCTTCTCTACGTTCCCTGCCAGGGCGACGGCACGGTCTACGTCTTCGACCGCGACACGCTCGCCAGCGTCGATATCATCGCCGTCCCCGGCGCACACGGCGCGGGGATTACCTACAACGGCCGCTATTTCTACACGACCAACCTGCCCGGCGGCGGCGCCGATGCCCTGTGGACCATCGACACGGACATCAACGAAGTCGTCGGCGCTCCGGTCGACTCGCCGCACTCCGTTCCGCATAACATCGCCATCGCTCCGGGCGCGCACAAGCTGTACCTCACGCACAGCGGCATGAACGACACTGTGACGATCTATACGATTTCCGATGACGATCCCACGCCGGTCTACCTCACGGAAGTGACCGTGGGCGTCAACCCGTTCGGCCTGGCCTGGATCTCGCCACTGACCGCCACCTCGCAGCCGCAGACGCGCTAACGCGTAGCGCCGCGCGAGCCTTCGCGCGCCGCGTCCCGTCGCAGACAACTCTTCCTTCCAAACGTGCGGCGGCGGCGACCAATTGTCCCCGCCGCCGCCGTCGCGCCGGGCATCGAGCGCGCAGTAAATCGGGCGTAGCGGCGCTGGCCGCCGCGCCCGAGAGGAGAGAGAGCAGATCCTTCGTGTGCCGCTCAGCAGCCGTCTCCGAAGGCGCCAAGCAGGATGCCGAGGTCGGCCTGGTCGGTGTCGCCATCGCCGTCGATGTCCCCGCCGTCGTCGACGCCGTAGGAACCGAGCAACTCACCGAGGTCGGCCTGATCGACGACATCGTCGCCGTTGAGATCAGCGGGAATTCGAACGTCAACGCTGAAGTACTGCGAAGCTATGTCGTCCCGCGACAGATCCGTGCTCCCACCGATCAGGACAAACGCACCGCGAAGGTCCGCACACGGCGCGTCATCCACAACCTCGATGGCTGCAATCACACCTGTCCAAAACGCGCCTGCATTCAATCTCACGGGTGCATTGCTGAAGAACGGCAAGACGTCGAGTTCGGCCCCCTCGCCGTCGAGGGTCGGCCGGAGCCCATTCAGGTACACATCCCCCGTTCCACTGTTGTGGATTGCCACTTTCAACGAGGCTTTCTTGCCGCGTGGTCCGACAATGGCGGCGCTCTCAAGGGTCATGGACACAGCGGCCGACGCGACGACTGCCGTGGCGGTCACCGTCCCGACTAGAATTGTGAGGATTGCCTTTCTCATTCATTGATCTCCAATCTCGCTTTGCTCATTCATTCGGGGATTTGCTGACGCCAAGATGGGTACTCGCATGCGTCCGGCAGTGGATTGTTTGGATCATCGTCATGCTCATAGCAAATGCGCAGCCAGAGCGGCAGCGGGACATTCTCGCCAAGGATGCCGGTGATGCGCCATGTTGCCACATCTTCCAGCGTGATGGACTCGCCGGGCGCCAAATCCCCAACGTTGAGAGGCAGCGTAGGAATGTCTGTGATCAGGTTGCCCCAGGCCACGGTCTGCAGTTCACAGTCGTACACCGTGATACTGCCCGTGTTTTCGATCGTGACATCGAGGAAATGCGTGGGGACGCCCGGAGGCGCGTCTGGATTGACGGCGCCGCTCAGAACATAGCTGCATGTCAAGGGGTCCATCGTCGGCGAGGAGGTGACGAAGCTCCGGACGTCGCTCTTATAGGTGAAGCCGGAGCCCGTGTCGGACGTAATGGAATAATAGTAGGTGTCGCCGGGCACCAGGCCGCCGAGCGTCGCCTCATGCGAGGTAATGAGATCGCTGCTGTATATGCTCTGGCCCAAGGCCGGCGTCGGGCCGTATTCGAGCAGGGTGTCCGCAGGCTGGACGGTCGACCAGAGTATCGTTGCGGCAGTCTCGCTGACATCGGTGACCTGGATATTCTGCGGCGATCCCGCGGTATCGGCAGTCCAGCGGAACCCGTACTCATTGCCGCTGGCGTCCGTACTCGAGCCCACGATCGTCGACCCATCTGCGGAGATGGCCCCCGCCCAGGAATAGTCACCGCCGAACGTTCCGAGACTCTCCATGCCGTCGCTCGATGTCCAAACGAATGCTCGAGAGCCTGAAGAGATTTCTGACCAACCGACTACTACGGAACCATCATCCGACACGCCCCACGCCGCCGAGTTCTCGCCGCCAAGCGTACCGAGACTCTGCGTGCCGCCTGACGCCGTCCACCGAAAGGCATAGTACGGGTAGTTTGAGAAATACGGCTCTGCCCATCCCACGATGACAGAGCCATCCGCGTTGGCGTTCTGGGCTCGCCCGTCGTAGCCGCCCAGTGTGGGAATGCTCTGCATGCCTCCCGATTCGGTCCAGCGATACGGCTTGAGGAACCCGGCGGAATTTCGCGAGTACCCGACAACTGTGCTGCCATCCGACGACATGCCGCAGCCCCAGGACCAGTTGCCGCCAAGCGTTCCCAGGTTCTGCATGCCCGTGGCTGCGGTCCAGCGAAAAGCGCGCCCGAGGTCCGCACTGTTGTAAGAGCCTCCTGCGACAACCGTGCCGTCGGCCGAAACCTCCCACGCGTGCGAGTTGCCGGCCAGTGTCCCCAGATTCTGCATTCCACCTGCGGAGGTCCACCGAAAGGCCCGGATGTTTCCTGCCCCGTCCTCGGAGGACCCAACCACGACGGAGCCATCGGCGGAGACGTCGAATCCGTAGGATTGATTGCCGCCCAGCGTGCCCAGTTCCTCCATTCCGGTCGCGGCTGTCCAGCGAAAGGCACGGTAATAGCCATCGCCGTTCTGCGCGGTTCCCACTACCACTGTTCCATCCGCGGAAACGCCGCGGGCTTCGGATAGAGTTCCGCCGAACGCCCCAAGGTTCTGCATATTCCCCACGATCTCCGTTCTCGCAGTCATGGCAGCGGAGAGCGATATGAACACGGCGGCAAGAAGCCGCATCCGCCTACTCCGCCTCGCAGTCCTGTGGCGCCGGGGACGCCGCACGGGAAGCGTTTGACATTCCGTTCTGTGCATAGCCATACTCCTTCTTCTTCTCGTTGACGGCCCGCCGATTGAATCAGCAGCCGTCGCCGTAGGCGCCGAGCAGGTCGCCCAGGTCGGACTGGTCCACGCAGCCGTCGCCGTTGAGGTCGGCGGGCTCGGGATTGATCACACCGAGCACGGCCGGGGCGCTGGTGACGCTGCCCTGACCGTTGGTGATGACGACGTCGTACGTACCTTCGGTCGCGAGCGTCGGCGTGATCGTGAGCGTGTTGGTCGTGGCGCCGGCGTAATTCCCGCCGTCACTGATAGGCTGGCCGTTGAAGCGCCACTCGTAGGTGACGGGCTCGGTGCCTTGCACGTCGACGGTGAAGCTCTGATCGCCGTCGCCGATCGTCGCGAGGATGACGGGCGCGGGCTCGGTGATGATCGTGGGCGGGACGAGGCACTGGTTGAGGAAGACCTCGACGCTCCCCGGACTGCCGAAGGCGTCCTGGCTGGCGGCGACGTCAAGATCCCCGTCGCCGTCGAGGTCGGCGATGGCGACGCCGAATGGTTCGCTCACGCCGCTGAAGACCACGTGGTCTGCGAAGGTGCCGTCGCCGTTGTTGGAGAGGACGGCGAGCCTGTTGTCGCCTTCGGTGACCACGGCGATGTCGAGCAAGCCGTCGCCGTCGAGGTCACCCAGCGCGACGTCCTCAGGTATGTCGCCGACGGCGTAGTCGGCAACGAAGCTGAACGTGCCGTCGCCGTTGCCGTGGCTGACACGAACAGGATTCTGATAGTTTCGCCCGATGACAACGTCGAGAAAACCATCCCCATTCAAGTCGCCAAGCGCGACCGAATCAGCGGCGTTGCCCGTTCCGAAGAAAAGGCCCCCGGTGA
>CAZZPX010000135.1:0-7899 GCA_964655955.1 uncultured Phycisphaerales bacterium
CCTGGGTCCCCCCTACTCCACATTCTGCACCTGCTCCTTGATGCGATCGATCGCGCCTTTCATCTCGATGGTGAGGCGGCTGATCTGGGCGTCGCTGGACTTGCTGGCAATCGTGTTGGCCTCGCGCAGCATCTCCTGGGCCAGGAAGTCAAGCGTGCGGCCGGTCGGGCGCTCGTCGTTGCCGCTCAAGAGATCCACGAACTGCTCCATGTGTCCCTGGAGGCGGGCGAGCTCGTCGGCGATGGCGGTCTTCTCGGCGAAGATGGCCACCTCGCGAATCAGATCGGCGGGCTCGAAGGCGACGCCCTTGTCCTCCAGCAGCAGGCGGATGCGCTCTTCGAGGCGATGCTGGTACTCCGCCACGACCTGCGGGGCGCGCTGGTTGATCACGACCAGGCGCTCGGTGATCACCGCGTGATGCCGCATCAGGTCCTCGTGCAGGCGTTCGCCCTCGCGATCGCGCATGACGACGAGCTGATCGCAGGCCTGGTCGAGCAGGCCGAGCAGCGATTCCTTGAGGCGTTCCAGTCGCTGGATCTCGTCAGTGGGCTGCTGCAGGACGCCGGGCAGATCGAGCAGGGAGGCGACGTCGACGCGCAGGGCTCCCTCCGCCACCTGCGGAATCTCCTCGAGCTGTTCGAGGTATCGCCTCAGCGCTTCGGTGTTGATCTCGTGGGCAGCGGCCTCGGAGGTGTCCACCACCTTGGCCGTGATCGTCACGGCCCCGCGCGAGAGCTTGCGGCGAACGTGCGCCTCCAGCACGGCCTCGAGCGGCTGAAGATCCTCCGGCAGGCGAACCGTCACCTTGAGGTACTTGTTGTTGAGTGAGCGAATCTCGAGGGCCTGGTAGATCCCCCCCACCGTGGTGCTGGCGTCGCCGAAGCCTGTCATTGAGCGAATCACGCGTTGGCACTCCTCGGGTTCACGGCTCGGCGGACAGGAAGCTCGACTGACGCGCGGCGAAGCAAAGCACGCCGCACGCCCGGTCGCACATCATCCCGGCTCATCGGTCGGCGGGTCCTCGGCGGGCGGTTCATCCGCAGGCGGATCCACCTGAACGGGCGGCTGATCCGGCTCCGCCTCGGGCAGGATGAGTTCTCCACCCGTGGGCGGCGCGTCGGCGGGGTGCGTCTCGTCACCCGGATCCGGATTCTGGATGGTGGGATCGTCGGCCGGGATGCCCGTCTGCTCCTCGCCGGTCGGCGCGCCCTCGGTGGCGGTCGGTGCAGCCGCCTCGGTGTTCTCGGGACGCAGGGCGTAGGTGAGTCCGATCGCGGTCAGCAGGAAGACGATGAAGATGGTGATCGTGGCATAGGTCAGGACATCGCCGACCTTAGCGCCGAAGGCGGTCTGCCCGGAGCCGGACCCGCCGCCGAAGGCCCCGCTCAGTCCGCCGCCCTGCGGGCGCTGGATGAGGATGACGAGGATGAGGGCGCCGCAGGTGACGATGAAGAAGACGACCAGCAGGCCGATGAGTACGTTGCCGAATTCCATAAGTACGGATCCTTCGTGAGTTTGCATCGCAGGCCCGCGTGGTGCGGGGCGGCTCAGCAGGCGGAGCGGACGATGGCGGTGAAGTCATCCGCCTTGAGGGCGGCCCCGCCGATCAGCCCGCCGTCGATATCTTCTTGGGCAAACAGCTCTTGCGCGTTACCGGGCTTGACGCTGCCGCCGTACTGGATTCGAATCTTAGCGGCGATTTCGTCGGAGTACAGCTTCGCCAGCGTGGCGCGGACATGAGCGTGGGCCTGTTGGGCGTCGTCGGGGGTGGCGGTCTTGCCCGTGCCGATCGCCCAGACGGGCTCGTAGGCGATAGTCAGGCGATTCATCCGGTCCGCGGGGACGCCCTTCAGCCCCGCGGTGAGTTGTTGGTCGTTCACCGCGTCGGTTTCGCCCCTCTCGCGCTGCTCCAGCTTCTCGCCGATGCAGAATGTCACGCCGAACCCCGCCGCGAGGGCGGCTTTGCACTTGGCGTTGAGCAGATCATCGGTCTCGCCGATCACGTGCCGGCGTTCGCTGTGGCCGACGAGCACGTCGATCACGCCAAGGTCCTTGAGCATGGCGAGGCTGATCTCGCCGGTGAAGGCGCCGTCGGGCTCGGGGCAGAAGTCCTGGGCGCCGAGACGGATGCCGCCGTTCTTCTTGAGCACCTCGGCAACCGCCTGAAGGTAGACGAAGGGGACGAAGAGCGCGACATCGACCCGGCCTTCCCACGCTGACGCCCCTGCCATCACGCCCTGCGCCAGCTTGGTGCTGGAGGCGAGGTTGAGGTTCATCTTCCAGTTGCCGCCGACGTACGGTTTGCGTGTCGCCACTGCTCTGCTCCCGTGACTGTGGTTCGCCGCCCGATGCCAGTATTCGCGGAACGGCTCAGCCTACCGCAGAGCGGAAGCCACCGCCAACGAGGCGCACGCGGCGACCGGATCGGCGGGAGCGCGTATCAAAGGCGTGCCGCGGCCAGCACCTCGTCCTGCAGCGCCTGGTCCCGCTCACGGTCCGCGGCGGAGCGCTGCGCCTCGTAACCGCGCGCCGCCGGAAGGCAGCGGTACACGTAGCCGATCGTCGGGTAGACCTCTCGAGCGCGGTTCATGATCTCGTTGGCGCGGTCCGGCCGATCCGCCTGGAAATAGCCGCGGGCCCGGGCTCCGTCGATCTTCACGCGATCCAGCGGCTCCGCAAGATACTCCAGCAGCCAGTCGAAGTGTTCGTCCACCGAGTCGTCCGCAAACACCTGCGGCCCGAATACGAAGTCGAGATCCGCCTCCGTGACCTCCTTCGTGCAGCGGAAACCGATCGTCGAGATGGTGACGTTGTGCACCGGCGTGAAGCAGTGCCGCAGCTTGCCCATCACGTAGGTGATCCAGGGGCAGGCCCAGAACTTGATGTCCTGGTGGACGAGGAAGCCCCCCTCGACGAGCGCAGGCAGAAACTCCCGCGTCACGTGCTCGCAGAGCGGCCAGCCCTTCATGATGTCGACGAAGATGATCTCTGCGGGCGGACCTTCCCAGCGCATCTGCAGCAGGTCGCCGGGGTGACAGACCACGGTGTCTCCCAGGTGCCGCGTGTACTGCTCCCACACGGGCAGGAAACTGTCGCCCGGCAGCCGATCGGGAATCCAGCGCGGCATCATCCGGTCCATGATGAAGCGATCGTAGCTGTGGATCGCGCCGGGCCTGGCCTTGCCGATCGCGTCCAGCGCCTTGCCGAAGATGCAGGTGCTGGCGCCGGTGAAGACGCCCATGTCGAGGATGACGCCGCGGCCGGTGAAGTGCTCGCGCACCAGCCACCTGAGGTAGCTGCGCTCGTCCGGCGAGATCATGCCGGGAGGGATGTTGCGGCTCTCGGCCTCGGGGGCCTCAGGCCAGGAGGCCTCGATGAGCGGAGTCACGCGCCGCTTCCTACGGTACCTTTGCAGGTGACGGGTGAGCGCGTGCCACATTCCCGGCATGCTAACGGGGCAGCGCAAGAGCGCCAATTCAGCGTCGTCGCGCTTCCTGACGTGTCCGCCACGATTGAGTAGGCTAATCACCTCAGGAAGAGAGACTCCCTAATGACGACGACCGAATCCGGCAATACAGTCGACCCCGCGCTCGCCAGCCCGGTGAGCAAGGCCACCGATGTGCTGCTTGCCAGCTTCCCCCGTTCGGGCACCAGTTGGATGATAAACATTCTGCTGCGGGCAGGCTTGCTTACGCTGCAGCCCGAGGCCTACCGCGCCTCTGTGGTGAATCCACACCAACTCAAAGAGTACGCCGGTCTGTACGCCGCTGGCGTGGAGGCCTTGCAGGTCCGCTGGGAGAAGAGCCAACTACGGATCCTCAAGACGCACGACCTGCCGCGCATCTGGGGCCGACAGGCCATCTATATCCACCGTGATGGCCGGGACGTCGTCACCTCGTACTTCTTCTATCTCAAGAGCCACAGCCAGATCCCGGAGTCGACCACGTTCAGCGAATTTCTCTGGAAGGATCGCTCTCTGCGCTCGAGTTGGACGTCGCCGGTGGGCGCTGCTGACTACCTGGGCCGGGGACCGGCGGGCCTCTGTGCGCAGCACGTCTGCTTCTGGCGCGCCGCCCGCGCCTTCAAGCCATTGCACATGCTGCGCTACGAGCAACTCCTGCGGCAGCCGCTGCAGACTCTCCGCCCCCTCTTCGAGTTTCTGCGTGTGCAGCGCAGTGATGAACAGCTTCAACAGGTGATCGAGGAGACGCAGTTCGAGAAGCTGCGGGAGACCGAACGTGCCGCGGATGAGAAGGACCGCGATGCCAGCCTGCGCTTCTTCCGCGCCGGCAAGAGCGGCAACTGGCGGGAGCACTTCAGCCCGGAGGATATCGAACCCTTCAAGGAACAGGCGGGTCAGACGCTGATCGAACTGGGATACGAGGACGATCTGCGCTGGGACCTGGAGCGGTGCAGCGGCTGACGCGGCACGCCTCGCCGTCTTCGCCATCCGGGACGAACGGCTGCGCTGGTTCAACCCCTGCATCCTGACGCTGGGAACGATCGAGGCGGCGGCGGACCGGCGCGCGCTCAAGCAGCAGGTGCTGGCCGTGCTCGAGCGCCTCGCTCTCGATCCGGCCCATGCGTTCCTGCGCGAGTGGTACGAGCATGGCCTCGGGCACTTCGGCGACGACTGGCGCTACCTCGACGCCCGCTGCGTGCTCACCGCCTACGCAACGCTGGCCAAGCCGCGGCGGTACCTGGAGATCGGCGTGCGCAACGGCATGAGCCTCTGCATGGTGGCGGCGGCGTGCCCGAGCGTGGACATCGTCGGCTTCGATCTCTTTCAGCAGTCTTACGGCGGCATGGAACTGCACGGCGAAGCGCACGTGCGGGCGGAGGCGAAGAAGTTCGAGCACGCCGGGGCGCTGGAACTCATCGCGGGCGACAGTCACGAGATGGTGCCGGCGTACCTGCGCGAGCATGCGGAGGAACGCTTCGATCTCATCTTCGTGGACGGGGATCACTCGGCGAAGGGGGCGCGGGCGGACCTGGAAGCGGTAGCGCCGGCGCTCTCGTACGGGGGCGTGATTGTTTTCGACGACATCAGCAACCCGAATTGCAGCGGGTTGATGCAGGTCTGGCGCGAGTTCGCCGCGGATCATCCGGAGTTGGTCTGCACGCACCGCATCGACGGGGGCAACGGCGTGGCGCTGGGACTGCGGACCGACGCCCGAGCCACGTGAGATATGGGCCGCGGGGCGGCGACACCTCCCTGAGCAGAGCCGCGGCGTGCCGCCGCGGGCGGCGACACCTCTGTGAGCAGAGCCGCGGCGTGCCGCCGCGGGGCGGCGACACCTCTGTGAGCAGAGCCGCGGCGTGCCGCCGCGGGCGGCGAAGCCGCTCCGGCAACGGCGGACGCCAGGGGCGCAACGCCTCCCACGCCGGCACGGCGTGGCTCTGACCCCGAGGTCCGCGGTCGCTACACTCGCGGGATGACGTTCCCACTTGCGTACCACATCACATTCGGTACGTATGGAACTCGTCTGCACGGCGACGAGCGCGGGACCGTCGATCGACGCCAGAACACGCCGGGTGAGCCGATCATCGGCCGCGACGACGACTGGCAGCAACTCGAAGCATCCCAACTCAACTTCCCGCCAGTGCAATTGAGCGACGAGCAGCGTCTCTACGTCGAGCAGATCATTCCCGCCATCTGCGCGCGAGGCGGCTGGGCCTATCACACCTGCGCCGCAAGGAGGGATCACCTACACGTGGAGTTGTCCGCGTCCGCCGAAGGTAAAGCGGCGCGGAAGTGGCTCAAGCGCTGGCTGGGCGAGGCGTTGTCGAAGCGCTGGCCCCTGCCGCAGGGCGCGCGATGGTTCGCGGTCGGCGGGAGCGTTCACTCGATCTGGAATCGGAAGTATTTTGAGCGGGTGTTCGGGTATATCGAGGCGCAGCGCACTACGCCGCGGTGCCGCGGGGCGGCGACACCTCTGTGAGCAGAGCCGCGGCGTGCCGCCGCGGGCGGCGAAGCCGCTCCGGCAACGGCGGATGTCGCGAGCGCGGGCGCGCCAGGGGCGCAAGGCGGCTGCGCCGCCTCCCACGCCGGCACGGCGTGGCTCTGCCCCCGGGGGAGACGCGGCGCGTTGCAAGAGTCGGGCGACCGGCCGAGAATGGCCCGACGAATCGCCCACGCCGAGAGAGGAAGAGCCTGATGCTGCTGGACGTGTATCGCAAGCGACTGAACGGACTGGACGCCGACGAAGCCTGCCGGGAACTGGGGCTGGCCGATCCCCCGCCGATGCTGCGGCAGTACGGCGAGGACGGGCCGCTGTTTGACCTGCTGACCCGCGGCGTGCTCGCCCAGCCGGAGCGCCTGGCGCCGCAGTTCGGCGTGGAGTCGAAGGTCCCCCCCGCGGAGCTGCATCCGATCCATCCCGATCCCAAGGATCACACGCAGCAGGGGCTGATGACGGCGATCCTGGTGGATCGGATGCTCCGTCGAGGCGACTTCGAGTTTCGGCCCGGGGCGGCTGCGCTCGACTTCGGCGCGGGGACGGGACGGGTGGTGCGCTACCTCGCCCCGGCCTATCCGGATCTGGCCTGGCACGCCTGCGACGTGGTCGACGAACTGGTCGACTGGGGCAGGAAGCACCTGGAGAACATCCGCTTCGCCGTCAACCCGGTGCATCCGCCGTCGCAGTACGAAGCGGCGAGCCTGGACGCGATCTTCGCCATCTCCGTCTTCTCGCACCTCGTCGAGGATCTGGCCCTGAGCTGGATGCACGATCTGCACCGCACGCTCAAGCCGGGCGGCCTGCTCTTCATCACCACGCTTGGCCGGTACAACGTCGAGCTGCGCCGCGACCCGAACCAGCTCGGCGGTCGGCACGGCATGGAGGAGGTCGACTTCGACGAGGTCGCGGCAAGGCTCGAGGAGCGCGGCTTCGTGTTCGTGGACGCCTGCCAGCGGTCGCGAATCTTCCACCCGATCCTCGCCGACCCGCCGTACGGGGCGGCCTTCCTGATCCCCAAGTGGTTCGAGCGCACGGGCCTGGACGAGCTGTTCGAGGTGGCGGTGTTCGAGGAGCGGGCGCTCTCGGCGCAGGACGGGATCCTGCTGCGGAAGCGGGGGTGAAGCGCCCCGGCCAGGACGGACGCGGCGGGACAGCGCGGCGCCGACGCACCCGGCGGGCAGACGCTACGATCATCGGATTCGTCACGTTTTCGATGCTGAAAGGAAGCGATCGCCGTGCGCACCGCCGCCCAAGTTCGCCAGGACTTCCTGGATTTCTTCATTTCCCGGCACGACCACAGCTTCGTGCCCTCCTCGCCGGTCATTCCCCACGATGATCCGACGCTGCTCTTCGCCAACGCCGGGATGAACCAGTTCAAGCCCTGCTTCCTGGGCACGGCCCCGGCGGGGAGCGAGCTGGCGCGCCTCAAGCGGGCCGCGAACACGCAGAAATGCATCCGCGCGGGCGGCAAGCACAACGACCTCGATGACGTCGGTACGGACACCTATCACCACACCTTCTTCGAGATGCTGGGCAACTGGTCGTTCGGCGACTACTTCAAGCGCGAGGCGATCGCCTGGGCCTGGGATCTGCTCACCAACGTCTGGGGACTCGAAAAGGACCGGCTGTACGCGACGGTTTTCGGCGGGGACGAGGAACTCGGCCTGCCACCCGATGAGGAGGCGGAGCGACTCTGGAAGGACGTCACCGACATCGATCCGCGGCACGTGCGGCGCTTCGGCAAGAAGGACAATTTCTGGGAGATGGGCGAGGTCGGCCCCTGCGGACCGTGCAGCGAGATCCACTACGACGGCACGCCGGATGTCACGGGCGGCAAGCTGGTCAACGCCGACCACCCGGACGTCATCGAGACCGGGAACCTCGTCGTCAGCCAGTGCGAGCGGCGGGAGAACGCCTCGCTGAAGCCGCTCCCCGCCAA
>CAZZPX010000136.1:0-7830 GCA_964655955.1 uncultured Phycisphaerales bacterium
TCGGCGAGCCTCATCATCGTCACCGGACCCCCCGTCATCGCGCCGCTGCTCCAGCGCCTGCGCGTGCCGCCCCGCCTGCACTCGATCCTGCACTGGGAAGGCGTGCTCATCGACCCGATCGGCGTGTTCATCGCCATCCTCTGCCTGGAGTGGATCGCCCTGGAGACCGGGCCTGAGGCGATGATGAACTTCGTGCTGCGCTTCCTCGGCGGGATCGGGATCGGTATCGCCGGGGGCCTGGCCATTTATGCGGCACTCAAGAAGCGCTTCGTCCCCGACGACATGGGCAACGTCTTCGCCCTGGCCATGGCGATTCTTATCTTCGGCCTGGCGGAGATGGTCCGTACGGAGACGGGGCTGCTCTCCGTCACCGTCGCGGGCTTCGTCCTGGGCATTCGCCGCCCCGGCAACATCAAGGAGCTGCGCCAGTTCAAGGCGGAAGTGACGGACCTGATGATCGGCCTGCTCTTCCTGCTGCTCGCCGCCCGCCTCAGCTTCGATCAGTTCGCGGCGTTCGGCTGGCGCGGCGCGCTGACGGTGCTCGGCGTGATGCTGCTCGTGCGCCCCGCCAGCATCTTCCTCTGCAGCCTCCACTCGAGTCTCAACGTGCGGGAGAAGCTCTTCCTCAGTTGGATCGCCCCGCGCGGCATCGTGGCGGCGTCGCTGGCGTCTCTGTTCGCGATCACGCTGGAACAGCGCGGCCGATTCGACGATCCCAAGTACGCCGAGACCTTCACTTACTCGGTCATCATGGCGACGATCGTCCTGCAGGGCCTCAGCGCCGGCTGGGTGGCGCAACTCCTGGGCGTGCGGCAGGAGAAGCCGACCGGCTGGCTGATCGTCGGCGCCCACGCGCTCAGCCGCCGCATCGGCCGATTCCTGCAGTCCGCGGCGCAGCGGCAGGTGCTGCTGATCGACTCCAATCCTCGCGCCATCGCTGACACGACGGCACTGGGCCTCAGCGCCCTGCGGGTTGACGCGCTGGATGAGACTTTTCTCGAAGAGTCACACCTGCGCGGGATCGGTAACGTCATCGCCCTGACCGACAATGAGGAACTCAATATCCTCATCTGTCAGTCGTGGGCGCCGATCGTCGGCCGGGAGCATACGTATCGCTGGGGAAGCCACTCCGAGGAGGAGGAGGACACCACAGCCCGCCCCGGCACGCTGCTCAAACAGATCTCCGCCAAGCCGTCACTGCTGGCGACGGAAATGCAGCGCGGCGAGACGCTGGTGATGGAGGCGGAAGGGATCCCGGAAGAGACGACCGACATCGCGCCGATCCTGGGGTGGGACGGCAAGAAGGTGCACGTCGACAGCGAGGACAGCCCGCTGCTCGAGCGCACCGACCTCGCCGCCCTGCTCTACCTGCGGCGCGTCTCGAACTACCTCTCCCGCGCGATCCTGCCGGAACTGATCATCCGCATAGATCCGCCGGAGAACGTCGAGACGCTGCTGGCGCAGCTGCTGGATCGGCTGTGCACGGCCCATCCGACACTCGAGCGGGAGAACCTGCTGAGCGACCTGGCGGCGCGACATCGCGAGTACCCCATGACCCTGGGCGAGGGCGTCGCCCTTCCCCACGCCTACAGCGATCACGTCAAGCAGCGCGTGGGTACGCTCGCCCGGCTCAACGAGGGAATCGACTTCGGCGCGGCGGATGGCAGGCCGGTTCGCCTGGTCTTCCTGCTCATCAGTCCGACCGGCGACCCGCAGGGACACCTGGCGACGATCGCGGAGATCGCGCGGCTCGTGGTCGATCCGTCGATGCGGCTGCGGCTCATGGAGATCGACGACCCCGCCGCCGTGCTCAAGCTGATCCGTTCGATCGAGCCGAACTGAACTGCAAGTCGCGACGCCGCCCCGCGTTACGCCTCGTACTTGCCCACGACGATCGAGACGTTGTGCCCGCCGAAGCCGAACGTGTTGTTCAGGGCGTAGCGGATGTTCTTCTCATGCGGCGTGTTGGCGACGAGGTGGATGCCCAGCGAGTCCTCTGGATCGTCGAGGTTGATGGTGGGGACGCAGACGTTGTGCAGAATTCCCAGGACGCAGGGAATCAGCTCGATGGCGCCCGAGGCGCCCAGGCCGTGCCCCGTCATGGACTTGGTCGAACTCATGGAGATATTGCCGACGTGTTCGCCGAAGAGCGTGCGCACAGCCCGAAGTTCCGCGGTGTCGCCGAGCGGCGTGGAGGTGCCGTGCGCGTTGATGTAGTCGACGTCGTCGAGGTTGAGGTGCGCTTCCTGCAGGGCCCACTTCATGGAGTTGCAGGCGCCCGAGCCTTCGGGATTGGGGGCGGTGATGTGGTCGGCGTCGCAGGAGTAGCCGATGCCGCAGAGTTCGGCGAGGATCGGCGCGCCGCGCTGGCGGGCGTGTTCGGCGGTTTCGAGCACGCACATGCCGCACCCTTCGCCGAGGACGAAGCCGTCGCGATTCGAGTCAAAGGGGCGTGAGGCCTTCTCCGGCTCATCGTTGCGGCTCGAAAGGGCCTTCATGGTCATGAAGGCGGCGAGGCAGAGGGGGGTGACGGCGGCTTCGCTGCCGCCCGCGACCATCACGTCCGCCAGGCCGCGCTGCATCATGTCATAGGCCGCTCCGATGGCGTGGCCGGACGAGGCGCAGGCGGTGGCGGTGGCGGAGTTGGGGCCCTGGAAGCCGAGCATGATGGCGACGTTGCCGGTGGCGGCATTGACCATCAGCTTGGGGACGGTGAAGGGATTGACGCGGTCCGGGCCGGACTCAAGGAGCTTGATGTGCGCTTCTGAGAGGGAGATGACGCCGCCCACGCCTGTGCCGACCGACACGCCGGCCCGCGTGGGATCGACCCCCTTGTGATCGAGGCTGGCGTTTTCGAGGGCCTCCTGGGCGGCGAACATGGCGAGGCTGGCGAAGCGGTCGACGCGGCGGACGACCTTGGCGTCGATGCGCTGCCTGGGATCCCAGTCGAGGACCTCGCCGGCGATCTTGACGGCCCAGCCGGGGCCGCTCACGTCGAAGGCGTGCACCCGGGTGATGCCGGATTTGCCCGCCAGCATGGCCTGCCAGGTGGCGTCGGCGCCGATGCCGATGTTGGTCACCGCGCCCAGCCCGGTAATGACGATGCGCGGTCGGCCATCGACACGATGTGTGGGAGACCTGGTCAAATTCGGCTGCTCGAAAAGCGAAGCGGGCGCGTTAACCCTGGGCCTGGAGGATGTACTCAATGGCCTGGCCGACCGTCGTGATCTTCTCCGCTTCCTCGTCGGGGATGGAGGTGTCGAACTCGTCCTCGAACTCCATCACCAGCTCGACGGTATCGAGACTGTCCGCGTTCAGGTCGTTGACAAAGCTCGTCTCCCGAGTGATCTGGCTCTTATCGACGCCCATCTGCTCGGCAACGATGTCGATCACCTTGGCTTCGATTTCCTGCTCGGTCACGTTGCGGCTCCTGGCCAGATCATTCCGGCCCAACACCCAAAGGTTACTCCAGGGGCCCTGCGGCCCCGCACCAGCGCGGTGCAACATACCCCACCAGCCTGCGGACAGCCACCCGGGGGCCCTGCCCGACTTGCGACAGGTGGGCAGCTTGACGATCTGTTGCCGTTCGGTCAAGCGCTCCTGCCGCCTTCCTCCCTAACACATCGTCAGTCCGCCATCCACGCACAGCACCTGACCCGTCAGAAACCCCGCCTCATCCGAGGTCAGGTACGCCACAGCCGCAGCGATGTCAGTGCTTTGTCCGGGCCGCTTGACCGCCTGCGCGCTCAGGATGTTCTTCTTGACCTCCTCCGGCAACACGTCGGTCATCTCCGTCTCAACAAAGCCGGGGGCGAGCACGTTCGCCGTCACGCCTTTGCCACCCAGCTCCCGGGCGATCGACTTGGTCAGCCCGACCAGTCCCGCCTTGCTCGCGGCGTAATTCGCCTGCCCGGCGTTGCCCACGATGCCGGACGTCGAGCTGATGTTCACGATTCGCCCGAATTTGCCCCGCATCATCGGCCGCGCCGCTGCCCGGCAGGCAATGAAGGCGCTGCGCAGGTTCACCCGCAGCACCTCGTCGAAGTCGGCGTCGCTCATGCGCAAGAGCAGCCCGTCGCGGGTGATGCCGGCGTTGTTGACCAGGATGTCCAGCCGGCCCTGCTCCTCGGCGACCGCCTCGACAGCCGCGGCGAGGGCCTCAGCCTCGCCGACGTCGACCGCCCTGGCCGACGCCTCGCCTCCCTGCTGCTCGATGCCCCGCTTCACCTCCTCGAGCAGGTCCGTGCTGCGGGCGAAGAGCACGACGTGGCGGCCCTGCGTCGCCAGGCGCTCCGCGATGGCCCGGCCGATCCCCTTGCTGGCTCCGGTGACGATTGCGACTCGTTTCTCCGCCATTGGCATGTATATCCCGCGGTGTGTGTGGTGTGGGCGAGTGATTCAGCTCGCCACGCATCATAACGGCGGCCGGGCGACGCAGTGATAAGGTGGGCCGGCGGCTCGTGCGGGCGCGGCGAATTTGCGCAGGAACCGAAGAACCCGCGCCGCCCCCATGCTCAGACTCCCTTCCTCCCTCACCCGCCGGGGTAGAACTTCTTCTTGATGTGGTCGCGCGGGTTCATGCTCGGCCGCTCGTACGGCTCTTCCTCCTCGTCCTCCTCGCCCGCTTCCGCCGCAGCGTCCTGGCTGGCCTGAAGCACCATCTCAATGAAGGCGTCGGGATCGATCTCGCCGTCCTCTTCGAGCGGCGTATCGGTGACGCCCTCATAAAACTCGCGCTTGAGCTGCTCGAGCGACCTGGTCGCCCCGTAGTTCACCGAGCCGGTGCGGGCAGCGAATTGGAAGCCGTCTCCGCTGGATTGGGCTGCCCATTCCTGCGTGACGACGCTGGAGCCGTCGATCCCCACGGTGAGCAGGTAGCCCATACCGAGCGGTGTCATGCGCAAGAGCGCCACCTCGTTGATCGATGCCGTCTCCGCCTGCCACAGGCCGTCCGCGACCAGCGATTCGAGCGTGGCGCGATCCTCCTGCATGAGCATCTTGGAAAACGCCTGGGAGTCGCCCCGCACATAGGCCTCGCAGAAGCGCAAGGCCGACTCCGCCATGGCCTGGTCCTCGATGGACTGCTGCGGATCGACGCTGACGCGGCGGTCCAGATCCATCTCGAAGCGCAGATCATCAAGGGTCATGCCCATCGCCAGCCCCGGGCCGCGCGAGTTGGGGCGGGAGTCGTCTCCGTAGTCGTCCTCATCGGCGTCGGCCTGGGCGGGCTGCGTGGCGCGCGGAGGCCGGGGCGTACTCGCCTGGGGCTTGTCTTCCTTCTTCTCGCAACCTGTGAAGGAGAAGGCGGCTGTGCACAGGGCGGCGAGCAGCAGCACGCGCCCGGTCGTCGACTTAGCTGGCTGGAACATCGTGATTGGTGACCTTTGTTGGGCGGTTGATGCGTCGCATGAGGCCCGACAGAACCTTGCCGGGGCACAACTCATGATATTCTCCCCCGCAATTGGCCACGAGCCAAGCGCAGGAGTGGGACCAGCGGACCGATTCCGTGATCTGCCGGACAAGTGAATCCTTGATCGCGGCAGCGGGATCGTCAAGCGCTTCGTCGAACGGATGTGGCTGTGCCGTGACGTTGGCGATGACCGCCACTTGCGGCTTCGCGAACGCCACTTTGTCCAGGGCGACCCGCATCTTCTCCGCCGCGGGCGCCATCAGGGCCGAGTGAAACGCCCCGGCGACGGTCAGTTCCTTTGCCGCCCCTTCCGCCAATTCGACGGCCCGGGTACAGGCGTCGCGGTCGCCGGACAGGACCACCTGCCCGGGGGCGTTGTAGTTGGCGCAGTTGAGCACGCCGCCCTGCCGGGCCTCCTCGGCGATCCGCTCAGCCTTGTCATCGTCGGCCCCGATGAGGGCGACCATGGTACCGTCGCTGGCGTCACACGCCTCCTGCATGAATCGGCCGCGCTGCTCCACGAGGCGCAGGCCGTCCTCGAAGCTGAAGACGCCGGCGAGCTGCAGGGCGGTGTACTCGCCGAGGCTGAGTCCCGCAGTCGCCTCCAGCCCGATGTCATCGCCCCAGGTTTCCTTGAGGCCGGCGAGGCTGGCGAGCGAGGCGGTGTAGATGGCGGGCTGGGCGACGTTTGTCTTGTTCAGCGTCTCGGCCGGGCCCTCGAAACAGAGCGTGCTGAGTTTTGCGCCGAGCACCGGTTGCATGACGGCGTCGGCTTCGTCGAAAACGGCGCGGGCAGCGGCGGAGGCGTCGTACCACGCCTGGCCCATCCCCACAGCCTGGGCGCCCTGGCCGGGACAAAGCAAGATTCGCTGTGTGCTCATCGTGTCGGGGTTCCTTGCCATGTGCGTGTGTGCCAACGCCTCTCATCGTACAGCCTGACAGCGGGGCAGGGGTGGTGGAGCGAAGACGTCCGAGAACGCGCCGTGGCGCTCGCCCATCTGCGAATTTCCTGGCGCACGCCTGGGCGCTGCCGCCTGGTCAGGCTCAGCGGCGATGATTGCGTGCGCTCGAGAGCAGTCGACAGCGCCGGCGGAGAAACAGCGCTTGCGCCTGTCAGGCGGCGCCGGTTGTTATAGTTCGCTGCGGGTGGGACGCAGTGTGATCGGCCATGACGCCGTATTTCGGACACGAAGATTAATATTCTGGAAGGAGTCGCCCATGCTACGCGGCACGCTGGCGGTCATCGTCGGTTACATCACCATGTTCATCTTCAGCGCGGTCACCTTCTCCGTCGCGTACATCGTGATGGGACAGGACGGCGCGTTCAAGGAGGGCACGACGGAGGTGACGATGACCTGGATCGTCGTGTCGCTCGTGCTCAGCATCGTCGCGGCTCTGCTGGGCGGGGTGGTGGCGGCACTGATCGGCCGCAGCCCCAAGCGGACGCCCGTCAAGGTGCTCGCCGGCGTGGTGCTGGTGCTGGGTCTCTTGACAGCCGTGATGCAGATGGCGGCGACCGCGCCGGAGCAGACCGAGCCCGTCGGCGAGGTGAGCACGATGGAAGCGGCGGCGCAGGCAAAGCAGCCCGTATGGATGCTGATCGCCAACCCCCTGATCGGCGCGGTCGGCGTGCTCGTCGGCGGCAGCTTGATCAGTCGGCAGGCGAAGACAGCGCCGGCAACCCAGCCCGCAGCGTAACGACGCTCAGGCGACCGCGATCGGCAGCGCCCGCTCCGTCAGTTCGCCGCGCATGACAGTGACGGCGGGTCCGGAGAGGAGAATGCGGTCGCCACGATGCTCGACGTGCACGATCCCGCCGCGCGCGGATGCCTGGTACCCGATGAGCTTCATCTTGCCGAGCCGCTCGCTCCACCAGGGCGCGAGGCAGCAGTGCGCGGAGCCCGTGACGGGATCTTCGTCGATGCCCGAGCCAGGGGCGAAGAAGCGCGAGACGAAGTCGTAGCTGTTCGAGCCGTCGGTTGGGGCGGTCACCATGAGGCCGCGGACTTGCAGAGCGCGCAGCGCCTGATGATCGGGCGTGAGCGAGCGAACCGTCTCTTCACTCTTCAACTCGACGAGCAGGTCGTAGGCGTTGCGGGCCGTGGCGACCAGTTCGCAGCCGAGCGCCGCGGCGAGCCCGGCAGGCGCATCACAAGGCGCCGCGGGCTTGGCGGGAAAGTCCATCTCCATCAGGTCGCCGCGCTTGCGGCAGGTGAGTGTGCCGCTCTTGCGCGTGTGAAACACGATCGACTCGTCGGAGGAGACGTGCCCGTCTTCCCAGAGCACGTGTGCGCTCGCAAGGGTCGCGTGCCCGCACAGTTCCACCTCGATGGCGGGCGTGAACCAGCGCAAATCGAAGCCGTCGCCCGCGGCCCGCCGAACCAGAAACGCCGTCTCCGAGAGGTTCATCTCCCGCGCGA
>CAZZPX010000137.1:0-7757 GCA_964655955.1 uncultured Phycisphaerales bacterium
CGTTTGCTTGCGCATTCAACCTCTCAAGTGGCTCCCTTTTGCTTGCGCAGTTCCATCCTGCTGGCGGCGTACGGCGTGGACGACGGCGGCGATGTCGACGGCGACGGCGACACGGACCAGTCGGACCTGGGCGTGCTGCTCGCGGGGTATGGCCAGCCGTGTTGACGCCGATGGCGGCAGCATCGGCTTCGGGGCTCGCCGACCGGCAGGCGCTCACCACCCGGGCGTCTGCCGGCCGCCAGGCTCACCCGAGCGTTCGCGGGCGCAGCGTGCCGGGATCTTCGAGTTTCGCCTTGCCTTGCAGTCGATCCGGGTCATGCTTGGAGCAGATCCGAGGCGGCAGCGCTGTCGGCAGGGCCGACTTGCGTCCAGACCCGGCCGATTCAATCCCCACGTGGACGCACCGGGAGACGATATATGCGCACAGGCACTCAGCGGCGGACACGTCCGGTGCGGCGTGCGGTGGCGACCGCCGTCGGAGCGGCTCTCGCCACCTGGCAGACCGCGGCGGCACAACTCCATGCGCCGGACTTCATCTACGACACGACGGCCGGCCTCGCTTACATCTACACCGGCGATCTCGATTCCGGCGTAATGACATTCCACGACATCGACGGCAGGAACTTCCGCGTCCAGCGTCTCGGGAGCCTCCCCGATGTCGACAATGGCTTCTTCGGTGCAGGGCCCGGTCCCGCCTCGTTCTTTGCCAGCATCCACCTCCTCGAGTTCGTCGACAACACGCCGGTCGGCTCCGGGTCCGGCGACGTCGCCGTCTTCGCCGGCGACGGCTCCGGCTCAGACGTGGTGATCACCGACGAGCAGGGCAACACGATCGAGGCGAACGTGGTGCGACTCGAACTCACGGACAATACTTCGAGCCCGGTGCGGCCCGGCTGGGAGGGTGCGGCTGAGTTGAGCGCGTTGACGTTCTCCGGTGTGGAGTTTCAACGGATCTGCGCGCAGCACGTCGGGTCGGCCGCAACAGCCTATACCTTTACCTTCGTGATCGAGCAGGCGCCTAGCGACCCAGTCACAGTGGAGGAGTACCTCGCCAGCGGCGGACTCGGCGGTCTGCACGTGGAAATGGAGACACTCGAAGTCCGCGTAGGCGGATCGCAGTGCTGGGGCGACCTGGACGGTGACAATGACATCGATCAGGCGGACCTGAGCGAGTTGCTCGCAGCCTACGAAGTCGACGACGGCGGCGACCTCGACTGTGACGGCGACACCGATCAATCAGATCTCGGATTGCTGCTTGCGAACTACGGGCTCGACTGCCCGTAGTCGCCGATCCTGCGGGCTGACACGAATCCATGACTGCGCGCCGCCGCGGCGAATCGAGTGCCTGCCGGACCCGGCGGCGACCGCGACCGCTGTCTTGTCGACGCGCTCCCCGGGGCACGATCCGGCGTGGAGAACGGCGGCGGCTCTACGGCGTGCTGGACCGTTCCCCGTTCGATCAGTTGGGCAGTTGCGGCTTGCGTCTGCTTGAACGCCATACATCCTTATAGCGTGTAGAACGTAGTGCGGAGTGCTCGGGAAGATTCGGCGCAGTCCGCGCGGGGCCACCTGACGACAGGCGGGAGTACATATGAGCACATACACAAGACCGACAGAGAGAATCCGGCGGTATGGCGGCATTACGGTAGTGGCGCTGACCCTGATCCTGGCGCCCGCGGGAGCGGCGCTCGACGCGCCTGACCTGGTCTACGATGCGACGGCGGGCTTGAGCAGCGCCTACACCGGCGACCTCGGCGACCTCGGCGACGTCGTCGTCTGCTTCGCATTCACCTTCGCCATCGAAGACGACAACGGCGAACGGGTCACGCTCGAGGACTACCTCATGAGCGGCGGGCCTGGCGGCCTCCCGGTTGAGATTGAGACGTGGGAACTGCGCGTTCCAAGCGCCGGCTGCCTGGGCGACCTGGACGGCGACGGTCAGGTCGACCAGGCGGATCTCGGCAGCCTGCTCGCGGCGTACCACATCAACGACAGCGGCGATCTCAACTGCGATGGCGCCACGGAGCAGGAAGACCTGGCGATTTTCCTGGCGAACTACGGCATGACCTGCCCGTAAGCGCGAGGGCGCCCACCCGCCGGACTACGAGTGCCCCCGCGCGCCGCCGCGGCGGATCGAGTGCTTGCCGAACCTCGCGACGACCGCGTCCGCCGCCTTGTCCACGCGCCGCTGCGTCGCTTCACCGGGATCGGGAAAGAGGTTCATCTGGCCGCTGCCGTGCAAGAGACGCGAAGCCCCCATGCCAATCAGTCGCACGGGTTGGAACGACTTCGCGGCCCAGGCGTCGAAGAGCGCCCGCGCCGCCTGCCAGAGGTCGGCGGTCGTGTCGCTGTGATCGCCGGCGGCGCTGTTGGCGTCGATTTGCCGCGAGCGAGTGATCGTCTCGAAGTCGCCGTAACGAATCTTGACCGTCACCGTGCCCGCCTTGAGTCTTGCGCGGCGCAGGCGCCAGGCGACGAGTTCCGTCTGCCGCAGCAACACGGCGCGCACTTCGTCAGCATCTGCGACATTGACCTCGAACGTGGTCTCATGGCTGATCGACTTGGCCTCGTGATCCGGTGTGACGGGCCTGCCATCTTCGCCGCGCGCGAGGCGCGCGAAATGCTCGCCCTCGCTGCCGAACTGTCGCTTCAGTTCCGCCTCGCCGAACCTGAGGAGGTCGCCGACGCGCTCGACGCCGAGCTTCATCATGCGCTCCGCCGTGCGCGGCCCGACGCCCCAGAGCCGGCCGATGGGCATGTCGCGCAGGAACTCGACTTCGCGCCCCGGCTCGACGATGGTCAGGCCGTCCGGCTTCTGATGTTCCGAAGCGGTCTTGGCGAGGAACTTGTTCGGCGCGAGGCCGACCGAGGCGGTGAGTCTGGTGTCGCCGCGGATGCGCTCTTTGATCCGCCTGCCGATCTCGCGTGGCGGGCCGAAGAGGCGCTCCGTCCCCGTCATGTCGAGAAACGCTTCGTCGACGCTGACGGGTTCGACGAGCGGCGAGAACTCTTCGAGGATCGCAAAGAGCCGCTGCGAATAGTGTCGATAGCGCTCGCCGTGTATGGGCACGACGATGAGACCGGGGCAGAGGCGTTTGGCGACGGCGACGGGCTGGGCGGAGTGGCAGCCGTACCTGCGTGCTTCGTATGAGGCAGTCGAGACGACGCCGCGCGGCCCGTCGTGCCCCACGACGAACGCCTTGCCCGCAAGCGCCGGATCATCGAGCACTTCCACAGCGGCGAAGAAGGCGTCCATGTCGACATGCGCGATGAGACGGGGCGCGGACACGAAACAAGGATATCGCGCGGAGAAGAGAACAGTGCACTACGAGCTTGATCGACGTAACGACCTCATGCGATGATTGGCCGTGCGCGACGGGTCCCGCAGCCGAATTCACGTCGTGCCAGTCGCGTCCTGGAGATCGCCATGCCCACACAGCAGGACCTGCTCGCCGACTTCGTCACTACGTCGCTGGAACTCTTCGTGCGTTTCCTGCCGGGCTTCACGGAGGAGAACCGCACCGCCCAGGCACCGCACCTGCCCAATCACGCGGCCTGGACGCTGGGGCATCTCGCCCTGTACATGAACCGGGCGGCGCAGCATGCAGCGGATGCAGCCTTTCCCGAAAGCGACTTTCTCACCGGCGACGCCAGGCAGGGCGATGCCCAGCGCTACGACACCGAGTCGGTCGCCTTTGGCTCGAAGCCGGTGGACGAGCCGGCGCTCTACCCTTCGCTTGCGCGCGGCCGGGCGATCCTCGACAACGCCGCCCGCAACCTCGCCGAGGCGATCCGCAGCCTGCCGGATGACGAGTTGCGCAAGCGGCGGGCGCAGTGGGGGCAGCGCGAGCTGACCGTGCCACAGCTTGTCATGCGCATCGCCACGCACAACGGCAATCACGCCGGCCAGATCATCGATCTGCGGCGGGCGCTGAGTCTTGGCCGCGTGCTCGGCTGATGATTCTGAGACGTTGTCGCGGCTTCGCTGGGTCCGAGGCCTCAGCGGCGCAGCGCCGCCGCGTCGTGTCCCCGACGGCGCAGCATCAGCGCGCCGACCAGCCGTAGTCGCCGAGCATGGCGCCCAGGTCCGCCTGGTCGACAAGGCCGTCACGCGTGATGTCGGCGAGGTCGACGAAGTTGTCGTCGCCGATCGCCGAGCCGTATGCGCCGAGCAGATCGCCCAGGTCAGCCTGGCCCACGACGCCGTCCAGATCCAGATCGGCGCGCGGCCAGCCGAGCATCTCGCGCAGGATCCACGCCGCGTAGAACTTGCCGCCCTTGGCCGTCAGGTGCACGTCGTCCGCGAGGTAGCCGAGCGTGACGATGTCCGCCTTCTCCTCGTGCAGATCGAAGACGTTGACGAAGCCGACGCTCGGATCGTCCGCAGCGACGTCGTACATCACCAGCGTCGGCGCCGCATGACCGTTGCTGAAGCGATGGTGGCTGATCAGCACGATCGGCATCCCGGGGCGCAGGTTCTGAAAGCGCGCCACGAGCGCCCGCAGGTCAGCGTCATATTCGTCCATCGTCTCATACGCCGGATCGCACTGGATCCACAGGACATCGGGCTCAACGGTGTCGAGCAGATCCTGATACGTCTGCTCGTTCTTGGCGAGGAAGTATGAGCACGGCTTGCCGCCCTGGCCCCAGCGATGCAGCACGCTGCCGGGCAGGCCGGTCCGCACGTCGATCAGATCGAGCTTGACCGGCTGGGGCTCTGCGGGCGGGGCGGTGCTTTCCAGATCGATGACATAGGTGTCGAGCCCGTTGGGCAGGGGCACCTCGACCGAGCGGGAAGCCTGCTCGAGGGCGTCCGCGTCGACCGTCAGCACGATCTCGTCCGCGATGGAGGCGGTGATCGTCCCGGCCCCGGGCTCCTCGATGTAGCGCAGGGTCGCATCGGCCCCGTGCAGGACGATGCGCCAGCCGCCGCCCGAGTGATTGCAGGCGGCCCAGTTGCCGGTCACGAAGAGCGGGTGCGTGGGGCTGGTGTCGTCGTAGGTGCGCGACCAGGAGCCGCTCACGCCCCAACTGGTGACGATGATGGGAGCCCAGACGTAGCCGCCCGAGTCGTCACCCGTGCTGCTGGGGTGGACGTCGAACGAGCCTTCGCCGGCGTTGCCGAAGTGATTCCACAGGTGGTTACGCAGCCAGAAGACCCAGGTGTCGCGCTTGGTGGTGATGCTGTCGCCGATGACGCCGGTGTTGACCACCCGCCCGGTCGTCTGGGCGCTGCTGAGCGCCTCGCGCCAGGGAGCGAGAATCTGCAGGTCCTCGTTGAGCGGTGCGACCTGGGCCGGCAGCAGCAGCCCCAGCAGCGCGGGCACACAAGCAGCAATCATCACAGCTCTCCAGATCAGATGTGGCTGGGGCTTATCGGGTGGCGCGGGCCCTGGGCGCTCGCGCGACGGCATCACCGGCCGCTGAGGTCAATCCTAGCCCGAGTTTCACAGGAGGCGAGTGGCAATCTGCCAGATCGCGGCAAGCAGTGCCGCCGCCACCAGCACGACGAATGCCAGCTTGGCGGAGCCCGACCCGAGAACCCCCCTGCCGCCGCTCTCCGCTTCCTCCTCGCCTTCGACTCGGACCTCGTCCCAGTCGATATCGGTCGCGTCCCGGCGAATCCGCTCCAGGTGCGCCTGGGCCCGTTCGCGGTCGGCAGCGCGCACGAGGATGGGTACGCCCGGCCGCGTCGCCGTCAGCGACAGGGCTGAGTAGGTGTCCTCGAGCGTGGTCAGCGCTGTCGCCTCGATGCCTTCGTCGCTCAGCGCCGTGGCGATGAGGTTCGCCTCAAAGGAACTTGTCGCCGTCAGCAAGACGATGAGTTCATCATCCTCCGCGGGCTGGCGGGCGGCGCCGGGTGAGGCTGGGGCTGCAGGATCGTCGTCGCCGATCATGGCAGCTCAGTCCCAGATGGCGAAGTAGTCGTCGCGCTGCGGGCCCGCGTCGACGAAGATCGACAGAAAGGCGTTGATGTCTTCCGGGTCGTCGAACTCATCGTAGAAGAGCAGGTCCGGCTGGCTCGCGCCGGTGTCGGTGGCGTAGCTCACCGGAAAGAGGTTGTCGATCGCCTCCACGTGTCCATCGCGGTACGCGACGCCCCCCGACCAGCCGCCCGCCTGCGGATCGAGCGTCAGCGACGCGGGATTGGCGGGCGTCCAGTTCACGTAGCCGCCCGAGTAGGTCGGCGTCTGCGTGATCTCCGGGCCGCGATGGCTGAACATGGGCTGCGCGGATGGGTTCGTGAAGCGATCCTCCGCGCGCGGGCACTGCATCGCCCAACTGAGGTTGCCGCCCTGCTGCGAAGTGAAGTCGGCGCTGAAGGCCGGGTCCCACTGCGCCCGCCCCGGGTTCGCCGCCGTTCTCGGGCCGACGTACTGATAGTCCTGATCGGCTTGGATGTCGAAGTTCGGCTCGCCGTTCGCGACGAGCTGTCGCGGATCGACAACGCGCTGATAGATCAGCACGGAGAAGAAGTTGGCGCTGGTGTCCTTGCCCGGGTCGCCGCCCGCACCGGCGAACTGCGTCGCGGGCACCGTGTCGTGGCGGCGGTCGAGCGTCGAGGGCATGGGCACTTCGTTGATCCCACCCCCCGACAGCGTCGCCAGTCCCTGCATCACGCCGTAGAGATTGGTCGTGTCCTTGGTGCGGCTCTTGACGCTGGTGGGGTTATTGCTGGCGACGTTGGCAAGCTGCGGCAGGAGGATCGCTGCGAGTATGGCGATCAGCGCCAGCGAGATGAGCAGTTGCAGCAGTCCGAAGCCGCATGCGCGATGACGGAGCATGGGAAATCTCCTTGCGGGAGCGTCGAAGGCGCCCTCAGTGGTACCGCGCCGGGGAGGCGAACGCCAGTGGGGCGGGGCCTCTGGAAGCTGTTCGCGGCCGGTTCCGCGGCAGTTCCGGGCGGGATGAAGAAGAAACGCGGGGGCGGCGAAGTGAGATCTGCAGCCCGATGCACAGGTTTCTGCTTGCACCGCTCTTTGGACGTGTTAGTCTCGAATCAGAGCGGGCGCTGTCGACGCATCGATGCGCGTACATACAAAGGAGCTCGTGATGGAACAGACGACTGTGCGGCGACCGAGGCTGGCGATGGCGGCCGCGACGCTTCTGGCAATCGCGCCGGCGGCGGGTCGGGCGGAGGTCTGCGGTGATGTCAACGGCGACGGGCTTGTGAGTATGGCTGATGTCGGCATCTGTCTCGCCGCTTTCGGCTCACAGGCAGGCGACCCGGACTACAACCTCCATGCTGATCTCGATGGCGACGGTGATGTCGATCAGCAGGATCTCGCCTGGATCCTCACCTTCTTCTCGTGCCACGATTCGACCTATTACCCCGATGCGCCGCCCTGCGGGCCCTGCGAACCGGTCGGCGAGGGCACGATGACGATCGACCTCGCGGAAGTCGACAACACGAGCGTCGGGCCCGGCGACGATTCGCAGCACCCCGAGTTCAACGGCGGCGTGACGCACTTCACGTTCGATCTCACCGTTACCGTCACGGCCGACAACTACTGGACGACGCAGCAGTCCTACGTCGAACTGCTGCATCCGGAAGTGGAGTTTTTCACCCACGCCTACGGCGGCAACACCGAGCCGTCGCAGCAACTGATCAACTACTTCCCCGCCCTGGAGTTCGACAGCTTCTACGCCAATCCCCCGGCACTCTTTGATGGATCCGACCCCGGCTTTGCCTGGGGGCCGCACTGGACCAACGCAAGCGTGGAGGCGGTCTGGTTCAATACGCCTTGGCCCAGGGA
>CAZZPX010000138.1:0-7744 GCA_964655955.1 uncultured Phycisphaerales bacterium
AGCGCCTGTTCGACCTGCCCGGCTGCCAGCGCCGCGAGATTGGCGGCAAGGGCGAGAAGCAGCGTCCAGCCGATCAAGCGTTGCCGGCGGGCGGCGATGCGCAGGCGCTGCACCCGCCAGTGCAGCGCATCGATGTAGATGCGCTTCCACCCCTCGCGGAAGTGGGCATAGTTGGCATACATGCTGCAGGAGAGCAGCGGTCCCGCCGGAAGCAGCGCCATGGGGACCCCCTCCTTGTGCAGGCGACGCGCGAAGCCCAGGTCCTCCAGGAGGAGCCGCCGGAAGCGCTCGTGCGTTCCCGCGGCGAGGTAGGCGTCCTTGCGGAAGAGCATGAACTGGCCGGTGGCCACGGGGCGCTTGCGCTCACCCTCCCGGTTGGCCAGACGGAGTGGATAGACCTGCAGAAACTGACCGACGGCGATCGGCTGGACGATGCGCTCGAACCAGCGGTGCGTGCGCAGCGTCGGCAGCAGGCTGAGAAACTTCAGGCCGCGATGCAGCGAGTACTGCACGGACAGCCGCACGAGGTCCGGGTGAAACGTCGTGTCCGCATCGGTGAAGATGAGCCAGTCGTGGTCGGCGAGGGATTGCAGCCCCCCGGGGGCGGTGGCGGCGGCGTAGGCGGCATAGACCTTGCCGGCCCACTCCGGCGGGCAGGCGTCGATCGTCACGCAGTCCAGCCGCGCGTCCCGGGCCGCCGCGGCGCGCACGATCCGCTCCGTCTCGTCCGTGCAGCGATCGAGCGCAATACGAACGCGGAGCTTGGGATAGCGCTGTCCCAGCAGGCTGTCGATGAGTTCTTCGATACAGTCCGCCTCGTTGTGGGCGGGCACGATGATCATGACCTGGGCCAGACCTGCCTCGGGCACGGCCGGGGCCCGCCGCCTCGACAGCGGCCGCGAGTGGCGCAACTCCATCGCCACGCGATAGACCGCCGACGCCCAAAAGAGCAGCGCGACGAGCGTGGGCGCGCCGGCCAGGATGACAAGAGTATCAGTGAGCCAGTCCATGGAGAACGCGGGAGTGTAGCCGCGCGAGCGACTGGGCGTGCTGCGGTACACTCTCGCCCATGCCGCAGCGAAGACCTGAACGAATCGACGAGCGCCACGACCTGGACGCCTGGGAGGAGGGCGAAGATGAGGCTGTCTTCATGTTCAGCCGAGACGCCGTCCGCCAGGTCGATGCCGAGGCGCAGGCGACCTACGCCATGCCCGGTCTGCTGCTCATGGAGAACGCCGCCCGCTGCCTGGCGGATGCCGCGATTGATCTGCTGGGTGAAAGCGGCGGTGAGCGGGTGCTGATCCTCGCCGGACCGGGGAACAACGGCGGCGACGGCTTCGCCCTGGCGCGGCACCTGTGCAACGCCCGCTGCGCCGTGACGATCGTCCGCACGCATCCGCGCGACAGCTACCGTGGTGATGCGGCGACGAATCTGACCATTGTCGAGAAGATGGGGCTGCCGATCGTCGAGGTCGACCGGACAGACGTGGCGCGATCGCTCCGCGCCCTGCCCGAGGCGGACCTGCTCGTCGATGCGCTGCTCGGGACCGGGCTGGATCGCGCGTTGGAGTCGCCGATCCTCGACGTCGTCCACTGGATCAACCGCGAGCGAGCCGCGGCAGACGAGCGCGAGTTGCGCGTCGTCGCCGTCGACATTCCCACGGGTCTCGATTGCGACACGGGCGCGGTGCACGGCGCCGCGGTCGTTGCTGATCTCACGATCTCCTTCGTCGGTCTCAAGCAGGGCTTCTTCGATCTTGAAGCGCAGAAGTACATCGGCGAGGTGTACATCGGCGACATCGGCGTCCCCGCGGAGTTGGTCGAGCGCCTGGGCGTGCGCATCATCGTCGAAGACCGCCATGATTACGACGGCGCGACCGAGGAGGAGGAGAGCGAACCGGATCGGCCGCATGATGCGAATGACGACTGACCGGTGTCAAGGGCGAGTCGGGAGGCTCGCGCGGCGAGGGCGGTTGTCGTGCCGGTCCGCGCCTCGAGTCGCCGGTCGCGCCGGCGCTGAATCACTCAGGTGGGAGCTTCTTCCACTTCCCTCCGCTGCACCGGGTACAGCGCCAGCGTGGCTTCGCAGTTGCCGAGCCGATCGGTGATCGGCACGTGACGGATCGAGGGGGCGCTGATGGGAAGCTGGCGCTCCAGGCACCGATCCTGCCAGATGGTCAAGTCGTGCTCGGCGCCCTGGCGATCGCTGGTGAAGAGGAGGAGCAGCACGCCCGCATGGGTGATGCCCGGGTCTCGCGCCAGCTTGCGCACATCGCGGCGGACCGGCTCGAGCAGTTCCGACGTGTAGCGCGCATTCGGCCCCTCCTCGGTCCACTGCGCCACCGTCTTTACCTCCAGCCAGAACGCTTCATCGAGCGGCACGGGACTCGGCGCGGCAAAGAGCGTCCCCTGCGCTTCGGGCGCCTCCAGCACGCGGCCGTCCGGCGTGAGCACGAGATCGCAGCGTTCGCCCTCGCTCAGTTTGCGCTTGCCGCGCTCGCCCGGGTAGCGCTGCTCGGCGTAGACGCCATACTCCGCGGCGCGCAGCGCCTGCTGCAGCAGCGGGTGCAGGCTGAGTTCGTCGAGCGAGTCGAGGCCGCGCACTGCCTGCTCGCGGTCGAACTGCTCCGCCTGCCGGCGCAGACCGGCCGCGAGTGCATCGGCGAGTTCGGCGACTGACCAGCGAAGGAACATGCGTGAAGGTGCGAAGGCCGCGGCGCGTCAGGAGTCCTGGCGATCGTCCTTGCGAACATCCTTTCCTTCGGCGACATCCGTGAACGGCGGCGCCTGGTGCCGCTCCGCGGCAAAGTCTCCTGCCCGCAGGCGGCGCATATAGCGGTGGTACTCGTTCAGCGCCAGGAAGCCCAGCACCAGCACGATGGGAATGTTCGACCACAGCATGGCGCCGGTGCCGATGTCCATCAGCACCTCCATGTCGCCGGTCGTGACGATCCACTCGGCGGCATAGATGATGGCGGCGAGGTAGAAGAGCTTGTAGGGGAGAACGCTCTTCTGACCGAGCATGTAGATCATGCCCTGCTCGCCGTAGTAGCTCCAGGAGATCATCGTCGACAGCGCGAAGAGCCAGGCGGCGACGGTGACCAGCCACTTGCCGAGACCGGGGAACTGACGGTCGAAGGCGTGGGCGGTGAGCGAGGCGCCGCTGTAGTCGCGGAAAAGGCCCGTGCCCTCGGCGAGCACCGGCTCGACGGGATTGGCGATGGAGTTCCACTCGACCTGGAGGATTCCCTCGCGCGTGTCAAGCTCCGCCTCGCCGAGGATGCGATGCCGGTGATTTGGATGCTGCTTCGTGGAGATGTCCTCGTTGATGCCGGCCTCGACGACTGTGAAGACCTCCTTGATGTTCTCCCAGAGGTACTCGTTCTCATCGGTCAGTTCGATCTCGTGGCGAGCGCTGATCAGGCCCCAGAGCGGCGCGCCGCCCTCAAGCGCTCGCGACGCCTGCGGCATCGCTGCGATCGCGCCGATCGGCCGGTCGTCTTCACCTGCCTGCCCGCGCAGGACGATTTCGAGATTGGTCGAAGTCGGCGGCTCGGGGCCGTTGTAGTTGCGCCAGTCAATCCGCCACGCTCCGCCTTCCTGGGTAAGCGTGCCGCGCAGTCGCGGGCTGGGCAGCGGCGCGCCTTCCGGGACGGCGGGAGGCTCGACGGGCATGTAAACCGAAGCGCCGCTGCGGACCTCGCCCGCTTCCGCGGCGAGCGTCAGGGGGCTGGAGGCGAAGCTGTGGGCAGGTACGATGAGAGGCTTGGTCTCGAATTGCAGCAGCGGGTCGCGGTTCCAGGTCCCGGTCGCGAGAATCACCAGGCCGGTGATGGTGCAGATGATGATGGTGTCGATGAACGGCCCCATGCCGCCGATGATGCCCTCGCGTGCGGCCTCATCGGTCTTGGCGGCGGCGTGGGCGATGGGAGCGGAGCCCTGGCCGGCTTCGTTGCTGAAGAGCGCCCGGCGCAATCCCTGGCTGAAGGCCCAGCCCATGGTGCCGCCCAGGAAGGCGCCGCCGGCCTCGGTCGGGGAGAAGGCGCTCGTGAAGATCAGAGCGAAGTAGCCGGGAATGTCGTCAATGTGCATCACCAGCACCGTGATGCCGCAAATGATGTACAGCGCGCACATGAACGGCACCAGCCGGCCCGCCACGCTGCCGATGCGCTTGATCCCGCCCACGATGACCAGTCCGACGAGGACTGCGAGGATGATGCCGGTGACGATGCGCGGCACGCCGAAGTAGGTGTTGGTCAGTTCCGCGACGTTCCAGCTCTGGAACATGTTGCCGCCGGTGATCGAGGAGATGAGCAGCGTGATGCAGAAGAAGACGGCAAATGCAACGCCGAAAATCTTCCAGAACCCACCCTTCCTGGCGACGACCTTGTGGACAACCCACATGGCCCCGCCGTGCGGATTCTCCGGATCGTCAATGTTGCGGTACATCTGGGAGAGGGTGATCTCGACCGTCTTGAGCGACATGCCCAGGATGCCGGTCAGCCACATCCAGACGAGCGCCCCGGGCCCGCCGGCAGCGATGGCGAGGGCGACGCCGCCTATGTTCCCCAGGCCCACCGTGGCGGAGAGTGCGGCTGAGAGGGCCTGAAAGTGGTTGATCGCGCCGGGATCGTCGGGGTCGTCGTAAACGCCGCGGATGACGGCCACGCCGTGCGTCATGGAGACGTACTGCGAGAACTTGGTCCAGATGGTGAAGATGATCCCCGCCCCGAGCAGGCCGAGAAAGGTCCATTGTCCCCAGAGCACGCCCGCAACCTGTTCGAGGAATTCCATCCGCCGGGTCCTCCCTGGGCGCCGGGTGCCGCCGGGAGCGGCAGCCGCCGCGGTCGTATGTGTGTCGCCCGACATGCGCTGCGTCGGGCCAGAGGGTGCGTGGACAGTAGAACAGGCGCGCCGCGGTCGATCAAGCTGAAGCGGCGCCCTGCCGATGCTCGCCCTGGCGACTTTCGACTCCGAGTTGTCCGGAGAAGCTACGCTTAAGGCATGACCACGACGCTCGTCTACGATTCCGCCTGCCTGACGCACGATACCGGCCCGGGCCATCCGGAACGCGCCGACCGCATCCGTCGCATGCTCCAGGCGCTGCACGATCAGGAACTGCTGCCGCGCTGCGAGATGATCAAACCCTGGGCGATTGGCGACAAGCTGATGGCCGCGATCAACGACACGCACGATCCGAAGTACGTCCAGCGGCTGGAGGCGGCCTGCAACGAAGGCAAGCCGTTCATCGATGTGCCGGACTCCGCCATCTGCACGGAGAGCTACCACGCGGCGCTGGTGTCGGCGGCTGCGTCGCTGGCGGCGGTGGACTCGGTTGCGCAGGGGGCGGCGCGAAACTCGATGTGCCTCATGCGGCCTCCCGGCCATCATTGCGAGTATGACGAGTCCAAGGGGTTCTGCCTGCTGAACAACATCGCCATTGCCGCGGAGTGGCTCCTGCGCACCCGCACCGCCAGCCGCGTCGCCATCGTCGATTTCGACGTGCACCACGGCAACGGCACGCAGCACATCTTCGAGGATCGCGACGATGTGCTCTACTGCTCCGTGCACCAGCATCCCATGACCCTGTACCCCGGGACGGGTTTCCCGCAGGAGCGGGGCATGGTGGGTACGCCGGGCATCAACTTCACGCTCAACGTCACCGTCATGCCCGGCGCGGGGGATGATCACTTTCTTCACGCGATCAGGGACACGATCGCGCCCGTCGTGCGGAGCTACGCCCCGGACTTCCTGCTGCTGAGCGCCGGGTTCGACGCCCACGAGAAGGACCCGCTCGCCCAGTGCGAGATGACGACGGAGGGCTACGAGGAGCTGACGCGCGTGCTGTGCACGCTGGGCGAGGAGGTCTGCCAGGGACGCGTCATCTCCATGCTTGAAGGCGGCTACCATCTGACGGCGGCGGCCGATTCGGTGGCACGCCATGTCAAAGTCCTGCTTGAATTCGGCGAGCACGCGTAATGCAGCACAGCGATCCCCGGCGGCGAGCAACCCGGCCCCTCTGCGCCAGCGATCCCAACCTGTCGCGCGTGTCGGCGGCGAACGGCTTCCAGTTCCCGCTCGGCTGCGTCCCCGCCGAACCCCTCGAACCGCGCGAGGGTTATCACGTCGAGTTCGAGTCCTCGCAGGAGGAGTGGCCCGACTGTTACATGTTCGATGCCGTCGTGTCGGCGGAAAAGCTCGAACCGCTCGTGCGGGATCTGCTGCGGCTGGCCCCGGCCAGCGTCGTCCCCATTCTCGACGTGCGCGGCGACGACGCCTATCGCGAGATGGACCCGTACCTCGGACTGGAGGAGATCGACAAGGAGGACTTCCTAGCCATGCTGCGGCCGGCCCGCGCCTTCCTCCTCGACGACGGGCACTGCGGCTTCGGCGCGCTGAGCGAGGAGCCGCTCTTCTACCTCTACGTCGACGACCACAAGATGGTCACCGTCCGCGTCAGCCTGGCGGATGCCGCGGAGGTCGAGGAACTGCTGCAGGCGCACGGCATACCCAGCGAGGCGGAGCCCCTCGGCGTGGACAGCGTCGAGCACGATCACCTCGACACGCTCTGGACCGACGACAATCGCAGCGACCTGCTGGATTTCTACGGCGTGCTGGACCTGCTGCGCTACGAGTGGAATCTCGAGCTGAACATCGATCCCGAGACGAACGTCGATGACGACGGCCGCCGACTCGGCATGACCGCCTGGCGCGTGCTCTTGCTGCTGGAGCAGGCCGCGACGGGCCCGCGCTGGCGTGGCGTGGCGTCGGCGCCGGCGTCGGGCGATGGCAGCCGCTACGCCGAAGTGCTGCTGGCCGCTGATTCGCTCGGCGCGGTGGACGAGATGGTCTCGGAAGTGGCCCGGCAGCTTCCCGGATACCGCTTGCTCGAACTTGTCACGGCGGATCGAATTCGTCCGGATGAACTCGCGGAGGCCTTGGGGGAAGAGGTGGACCTCGCCGAAGCGCGAGTGTACGCATTCGAACTGGTGGACTAGCATCGCCTCCGACCCCCCCGCGCCCGGCCGGCATATTCGCACCGCAGCCCTAGGAACCAGATGCCCAACGAGCCGTCAGAGTGGTACAGCGCCGGCCTCGCCTTCGAGTGCACCCTGTGCGGCAACTGCTGCTCCGGCCCGCCCGGCGTCGTCTGGTTCACCGCCGAGGAAGGCCGCGCCATGGCCGACAAGCTCGGCCTGAGCGAAGCGGACTTTCATCGCAGGTTCGCCCGCAAGATCGGCGGCCGCTGGTCGCTGACGGAACGGCAGACGCCGCACGGCCTGGACTGCGTTTTTCTCGATCGTGAGACGCTTCCCGGCAAGGCGCTCTGCCGCGTCTACGAAGCGCGGCCCGGGCAATGCAGGACCTGGCCTTTCTGGCCGGAGAACCTCACGTCGAAGAGAGCCTGGGAGAAAGCGGCGAAAGGTTGCCCGGGCATGAACCAGGGCAACCTCATCCCCGTGGAGGAAATTCGCATTCGACGGGACGAGATGCCGGAAGACTAGAGCGAGTTGTGCTCGACCGTAGCAGCAGATCCGTCATGCCCGCGCAGGCGGGCATCCAGTTCCTCCTCGTAACCCTCTGATTGTCCAACTGGGTCCCCGCCTGCGCGGGGAAGACGATACACGTGCAAGGTCAAGAGAACCGCTACGATTGAAGGCAGTTCGCTCTAGGAAATGACGAATGACGAATGGGACCTCTGAATAACCTCTTGTGCTCGCGCCGACAAGGCGCTCAAATAGTG
>CAZZPX010000139.1:0-7645 GCA_964655955.1 uncultured Phycisphaerales bacterium
AAGACGACCTCGTCCACCACCGCCTCACCCGCCTGGTTGTAGAACACCGGCGCATGGCCACTGGTCGGCCGTGCTCTTGCGAATGAACTGCTCGCGTTTGCGGATGAGGACGAGGCCCGCGAGGCCGCTGCTGAGGCCGAAGGCGTCGAGCGCCAGGATCCCCGCGGGAGCGTTCCCTCGCGAGATGACGATGGGCACAAGGAGAAACAGCGCGCAGATTCCAGAAAAGATGCACGGCGCCAGCACCGCGAGGAAGATCCCGAAGCGCGCTCGCTGGCAGCCGACCTGCAGCCTCAACGCTTCGCGGCACTCGGGACAGACGGGGCTGGGCAGATCGCGCAGGTTATAGCCGCACGCAGGGCAGGGCATGTCGCGACCCTGGAGAAACTCGAGGAGCAGGCGCCCGTCGTTCGTCGTGGCGTCCTCGCATCCCGTCGCACAGTGCTCGGCATCCGTCGCGGCGCGGTCGCTCGATCTCGTAGAGTGCTCGACATCCGTCATGTCGCGTCAGTCCTCCTCGCTGAGCGGCCGACAGGCATTGCAGGCGTCCTTCTACGCGAACCAGCCGCGCGAGGTTCGCCGCGAGAGCGACTGTTGATGTGCAGGCCATACAGGGCGGGCGTCAACCGCCTGCAATGGCACCGACGATGAGGAGCGGCTCGTCACCGCGCGCGACGGACTCGGGCAGCGGTGTGTCGGGCGGCTCGTGTGAATAGTCCATCTGACAGCAGAAGTAACGCAGGAACGGCCGGCGCTGCAGCGTGCCATGGTCGCGGATCGTGCCGCGCAGCACGGGATATCGCGCTTCGAGCGCATCGAGCGCCTGGCCGAGGGTGAGCGGCGCTGCGGGCGAGCCGGAGGCGCCGTCCCCACCGCGGATTTCGAGCGTCACCTCTCCGCCGTCGATCTTCGCGAGGTTTCGCAGATGAAATGGCAGGACGATGCGAATCATGGCGCCTGCTACCGAAGCGTCTGCACTTCCACGGAAAGTACGCCCGGCAGATGCTCCGCGATCGCCGTCCACGAGTCGCCGCTGTCCGCTGAAGCGTACACATCGCCGCCCGTCGTGCCGAAGTACACGCCACAGGGATCGAGCGAATCCACCGCCATCGCATCGCGCAGCACATTTACATAGCAGTTGCTCTGCGGCAGGCCCTTCGTGAGCGGCTCCCACTCGTTGCCGCCGGTGCGGCTGCGGTACACGCGCAGCTTGCCCTCCGGCGGATAGTGCAGCGAATCGCTGGTGATGGGTACGACATAGATCGTCTCCGGCTCGTGCGCGTGCACGTCGATGGGAAAGCCGAAGTCGCTCGGCAGGTCGCCGCTCACTTCATGCCACTTCTCGCCGGCATCATCGCTGCGCATGATGTCCCAGTGGTTCTGCATGTAGAGCGTGTTCGGCCGGGCGGAATGCCGGGCGATGCGATGCACGCAGTGGCCGATCTCTGCAGCGGGATCGGGCATGAAGCTCGAGTGCAGGCCCCTGTTGATCGGTCTCCAGGAGGATCCCCCATCGTCGGAGCGGAAGCACCCCGCCGCGGAAATTGCAATATAGATTCGCTCCTTGCCTGGCGAGTTGTGCTCCGGATCAAGCAGAATCGTGTGCAGGCACATGCCCCCGGCGCCGGGCATCCACTGATGTCCCGAACCGTGGCCGCGCAGACCGGCGAGTTCGTGCCAGGTCTTGCCGCCGTTCGTCGTGCGAAAGATTGCGGCATCTTCAACACCCGCATAGGCAACATCGGGATCGAGCGGCGACGGCTCGATATGCCAGACGCGCTTGAACTCCCACGGATGCTGCGTACCGTCGTACCACTGATGCGTCGTCAGGGGCGCGCCGGTCTTCTCTGAGGTGTCGTAGACGAACTTGTTGCTCTCCCCGCTCGGAGAAGCGTCGGGCGTGGGGATCTTCTCGCCGCCGGGCGTATTCCAGGTCTTGCCGCCGTCGTCGGATCGTTGAATAATCTGCCCGAACCAGCCGCTCGTCTGTGAAGCGAAGATCCGGTTCGGCTCGACGGGCGAAGCCTTCATGTGATAGATCTCCCAGCCGGCGAAGTGCGGGCCGGAGATCGTCCACTTCCTGCGGGCGCCGTCGGACTCGAGGATGAACGCGCCCTTCTTCGTGCCGACGAGGACTCGCGCCAATGTCATGTGTTTCTCCCTGACGTTGGAATGGCAGGCGGAGGTGCTCTTGCAGATGATAGCGAGTCGGCGCGCGCGACAGCCGGGCGTGGCGCGTGTAGCCCGCCCTGGAGCAACGGAGATTCATATATTGAAGCCGCCTTACGAAGCGAATGGCGCTTGCGTCTCGCGCGGCGCGTTCTCCCAGCGCCGGATATGAAACGCCGCGCGCTTCGCTGGAAAGCGCGCGGCTGCGTCGGGCGAATCCCGCCTTCCTCTCCTCCGGTCAGAGCAGGACCTTCCCCAGCGCGAGCAGGCCGAGCGTGCAGGTCAATACGCCCACGCTCGCCCGCATGTACTTCTCAGGAATGCGCCGCACGGTGAGCGTGGCGAGCGGCACGGAGAGCAGCGCCCCGGCTGTCAATGGAATCGCCAGAGCGAAGTCGAGGTGATTGCGCATCACCAGGTACGCGATCAGGCCGACCGCGCAGGTGAGTCCTTCGGCGGCCGAGGTGATCGCCACGGCGGACTTGGCGGGCAATCCCGAGACGACCTGCCCGGCGGTGACCAGCGGCCCGTATCCCCCGCCGCTCAGCGCCTTGTTGAAGGCGGCGACGGCGCCGAGGACGATCATGTGCCCCCGGCGATAGCGGAACTGACGCTTGATCGACAGCAGGATCACCACGCCGATCGACACGATGATGATCGCGATGATGAGCTTGAGCCAGTACTTGGGAATGCTGAGCGCCACGCTGACGGCGACGATCGCCCCGACGACGGAGAGCAGCGACAGCCAGAAGGCGGCGCTGCGGGCCTGCGCATCGCGGAGGAAATCGACGTTGCCGTCGCGATGATGCAGCGCGGCGGCCGTTATGCCCGTGATGAACTCGCTGACAAGAACGCAGGGGACGATCTGGAGAGGTTCGAAGCCGGCGAGCAGAAGCACGGGCGTGAGCGTCGTGCCGTAGCCCATGCCAAGCGCCGAGTCGACGTACTCGCAGAGAATCGCGCCGAGGAAGATGGCGATGAGGACGCCGGCGGTGAGTTCGACGCTGCCCTCGCCCGCGGCGGGAAGCCAGCCTTGCATGTCGGCGAGGATGAGCAGCAGCACGGTCGCGAGCATCAGGCCGGACCAGATGCGCAGGCGCTTGCGGCGGTTGAGGATGGTCTGGATGAGGTCCTTGCGGGTCACGGACGGGTCCTCCGGAAGGTGCTGGCGCGGCGACAGCGACTGCGCCCGGGTCAGCGGTGATGGGATGGGAGTCGAAAGGCGCTCCGCTGCGCGTCGCGGCGATACGGCGGGGCAGTACACAAAGATGTTCGAGGGGGAGGTGTGCAACGGTCGTGCCAGGGCCTGCAAGGCGGCCCGGCGCCTCGCAAGAGGCTACTCCGTAGCGGACCGTCCTATATCACGGCAAAATCGTTTTATAAGCACGGATTTTCCATGATCCAGTGGCCGTGGCCGTGCTATATAGTAGAATCGTGGCCATGGAGAAGTTTCGAGAGCTGCTGCTTGAGGTCTGGCGCGAAGCGTGCCGGCATATCGAGATTCAGGAATCGGCCGGCTGCATCGCTCCCATCCTGCGGCAACGTTTCCCCCTCGCCCTGCTGCTCCTGCGGCGGATCGACCGCAGCGAGCGCTGCATCGAGACCGTCGCCGCCGCCCTGGATGACCGGGCGGCCGGGGCGCTGACCAGCCGGTCCGCGTGCGCGATGGACCAGCTCGAACGGCTGCTGCGCTGGGCGAACGCGGGGGCGCCCCTGGCGGGCGAGGCAACAGCGCTGCGGGCGGAATTGCCCGGCCTGCTTCCTCCCGAACTGGCCGGCGAGCTGATCGTGGGGCCATTGCTCGACGATGCGCAGCCGGTCGGAGTGCTGATCTTCGTCGCCGCGCCAGACGATCACTTCCAGGCGGAGCACGTCGAGATGACCCAGGCGCTGCTCGAGCCCTTCGCCGCGGCCCTTGCCAACGATCGCCAGCTTCGTCAGCTCCGCACGCTGCGCGAGGCGCTGGAGGCGGACAAGCAGTCGCTCCTCTCGCGCCTGGGCCGACAGGACATCAGCGACTCGGTGGTCGGCGACGAGACGGGGCTGAAAGGCGTGATGCAGCGGGTGAGTCTCGTCGCGCCGTCCGATGCGCCGGTCTTGATCCTCGGCGAGACGGGCTCGGGCAAGGAAGTCGTCGCACGGGCGGTGCACCAGCGCTCGGCGCGCGCCGCGGGACCCTTCCTGCGCGTCAACTGCGGCGCCATCCCCACGGAGCTGATCGACTCGGAACTCTTCGGCCACGAGCGCGGCAGCTTCACCGGCGCCGTCGCCACACGCAAGGGATGGTTCGAGCGCGCCGACGGCGGGACGCTGCTGCTCGACGAGGTCGCGGAACTGCAGCCGGCAGCCCAGGTGCGGCTGTTGCGCGTGCTGCAGGACGGCACGTTCGAGCGCGTGGGTGGGCAGACGCCGCTGCACGTGAGCGTGCGCGTCATCGCGGCGACGAATCGCGATCTGCGGCAGATGGTGGCGGAGGGGACGTTCCGCGAGGATCTGTGGTATCGGCTGGCGGTGTTTCCCGTACACATTCCGCCGCTGCGCGAGCGGCTCGATGACATTCCGCAGATGGCGGCGCATTTTGCGCTACGGGCGGCCAAGCGCCTGGGACTCCCCCCGCACATTCCCTCGCAATCCGACTGCGAGCTTCTCGTGCGCTACCACTGGCCAGGCAACGTACGCGAGCTGGCGGCGGTCGTGGAGCGGGCTGCGATCCTGGGAGACGGTCGGCGGCTCGACTTCGCCGGAGCGCTGGGGCTGGCGGCGGGAGCGTTGGACCTCGATGTGCGCGTGGACCCGGCCGCTGCGCCGCCTGAGCGCGCCGCACCCAGCGCGCTGCAGCCGGAGGCGATGCAGGTCGATGTCGCAGCGCTCGACGAGGCGATGAAACAGCACATCGAGCGGGCCCTTGCCCGGTGCCACGGCCGCGTCGAAGGCCCCTTCGGCGCGGCGAAGGTGCTGCGAATCAATCCCAACACGCTGCGCAGCCGCATGCGCAAGCTCGGCATCGACGCGCGGCGGTTCCGCAGCGACGGGCAGGCGTTCATGTAGGGGATCACTGCTCAGCGCTGAGCGACGTTATGCATGTGCATTCGCCGCTTCCGCTCACCACACATTGCAGTCGTAGTCCGCGAGGAGAATCCCGAGGTCGGACTGATCGGTGTCGCCGTCACCGTCGAGATCACCGCCGTCGGTGCCGAGGCTGTAGGCGGCGAGCAGTTCCCCGAGATCGGACTGGTCGGTATCGCCGTCGCCGTCCACATCGCCGGCGCAACCGTCGAGATCGATGCTAAAGGAGAAGGGGTAGTCGATTTCGGCGGTGCCGCTGGTCGAACGACCGGTGATGGTCATCTCACTGCCGTCCATGACGGTGAAGCGGGCGATGGTAGAAGCGCCCGGAGCGTAGCCGGAATGCACGTCGAAGAAGGCGGCGTCGACCGACTGCTGCGTCCAATCCGGGCCGTGGGCAAAGCCAATGTACATCCCTTCAAAGAGAGCAGGCGGGTCAGCGAAGAAGCTGTCGTAGGGCAGTGCAGGCCAGTAATTGAGAAACGCCGCATGGGGTTCGATGTCACCGCCAACCGGGTGCTGAAAGAGCACGCCGTCCGTCGTCAGTTGCAGTTCCGTCGCTGTCCAGTCCAGCTTCGCATCGTCCCCGAGTAGTACGACTTGGAGATCAAAGCAGCGCGCCGGCTCAGTCAGGTTCGCCTCATCGTCAGCCGCGACTGCGTCCCAGTCGATGGGCACTGCCACGAGCGTGTGTGAAAGCTGCTGTGGCTCGAACCCTGGCTGGCGCACGTCAAGCACATTCTCGTCAATCGTCAGGCTATCTTCAGTTCGGTTCACCAGCAGCCAGTCGTCCGCGAGCGCCACAGCGCATCGGCCGGCGTCCCCCAGGCGGAACTTGTTGATTCGCGTCCACTCACCGCCCGCCACCTCATAGATGCGGACCACGGCTTCGTAGTCACAGGCCTCAACGAACTCATCTGATATGCAGACAACGGCGAGTCGATCACCGGCGAACGTTGCCACAGGCTCGGCGCGGGAGATATAGCTGAAGTCGCAGGGTCGGCTCGTGGCGGTGGCACCGACGTCGAGCAGATCGATCACGCCGTCGACGACGGCGTCCGCGACCAAGTCCTCACCGGTCTGGCCGAAGTAAGCGAGGACGATGCTAAGGTCGCCGCCGCTCTTGCCGCCGCTGCCGTCGCCGTTGAGATCGACGTCGACAGCGCGGCGCAGGCGATTCTGCTGCACCCACTCACTGCCGGACCACTCGAAGACGTAGGTCCCCGTGCCGACGCTCGGCCAGCTGGGAACGTGAAAGACTAGGCGGGGGAAGTCGATCTCGACGTCGACCACTCCATATGTCTCGACATCGGTAACGTCAAGGATCGACTGCTGCTGCCAAACATCGCCCTGGCGCTGGAGCACGACGACCGCCTCGGTGCCTTGCGCATCCTGGCGGTTCAGCGTCACCGCCGCGATGTCGCCATCGATCGCAGCGCGAGCGGAAGGAACCAGTTCGGGGTCGAGGGAGATCTGCCGCTCGACCCAGCCGGCATCGGTGCGCTCATAGATGAAGGCACCTTCCTGCGTTCCGACGATGAGAGACGAGCCGCTGAGGTCGAGGCTGCGCAGCGACGAGAAGGCAGCGTTCTCCAGCGTCGCGTCGTGTTGCCAGATGCCGTCTTCGCGCCCGAAGACGTCGATGACGACTTGCTGGGTAACGGAGGTTGAGGCAAGCAGATCGCCATCCAGGGCCACATACAGACCCAGGCCCGGGTTCGGCCCGAGGAGCGTTTCCCGATACGTCAACTCGCCGGTCGCCGGGGCCCAGTCGTAAATCAGCAGTGCGCTTGGCTGGCCATCCGCGAACGGCTCCCCCATGACGACCGTCGAGTCGCTCACTCCGATCGAATGGCCGGCGAGGTACTGTGCGGCTGCGCGCGAGGCGACAGAGTGAACCGGGACACTCGCCACGAGCGCCGCCGCGATCATCCAGCCCCTCTCGTTCCTCTGCATTTTCATCGCCTCTCCTTGCCTGCGAGTCCCGTTGGCATCGACTCGCTGTTTCACCGTAGCCGCATCAGGGTGGGAAGGGAAGCGAAAAGTCGGTGGACGGTCCCCAAAGGCAAGGAGGCTATGCCTGCAGCCTCGTTGCGACTCATCGATATACTCGGGCGTCGATGTGATCCGACGCAGCCGACTCAGGCTGCTGCTTTCCGGAAAGGACGCCATGCCACGCCACTTCGCTCTGCTTGCATCGCTGCTCTTCGCTCTTGCCGCCTGTGGATCCGCTCCGTCGCATGAGGACGCGTCGCTCGCGGCAGCGGCCGATCCGTATGGCCGCGTCGCACCCGCATCGCTCGACGGCCCGGCGGCTCCCCGGCCAGCACCCGCCCGGCCGGCGCCGCAGCAGCAGGAGGCCGCCCAGGACCCGCAGGAGCCGGATGACGCTGCCGACCTGAACACTCCC
>CAZZPX010000140.1:0-7599 GCA_964655955.1 uncultured Phycisphaerales bacterium
ACACGCCGCTCTCGCACGAGTCGCACCGGCCGAACAGCTTGCCCAGGCGCACGCCATTTTGGGCAAAGAGGCGATACGCCCACTCAAAAATCGGCCGCAGAATCGGCCAGCCCGTCGGCGCCAGCAGCCAGCCCAGACCCAGTTCGCCGTAGACCGCCCTGAAGACCTCCATCCCTTCGAGCACCGTCCCGTCGCGGTGGACGGCATGGATCCGCCCGTGTACATCGCGCCCAGCCAGCCCGTAGTCGCTCGCCTCGAAATCCGCCCCGGCGATGTCGACGAAGCGGAGGCGGTGCGCCTCGTCTCGCCTGCGCAGCCACTTCACCTCGCGCAGGCAGAACGGGCAGTCGCCGTCGTAGAAGAGCGTTAGTTCCTGGATCTTCATCTGAGCCTCCGCAATCCCGCCGCCACGGATCGCCTGTACCCCGTGCTGAACGAATGTCGCCGGCGAAGTATTCCCGCCTGTGGACGCGGCGGCGGGACTTGCAGCAAGGGATGCTCAGCCGCGAGCCGAGGAGGGGGCGGTACAGGCGAGCACGCCATCAGCCGCCGCCGACCGCCCGCGCTCGTCACACTCCGGGCCCCGGCTCGGTACGTCTTGCGGTCAACCTGCGCCACACGACGAAGGGAATCCCCGCCACCAGCATCACGACGAGTTCGAAGATCGCCGCCGCGAGGAGCACGATCACCATGAGGTACCCGAGCCGGCGGCGCAGGGGCGTGTCCCGCCGCCACCAGATTCGCATCCACAAGCGCTCGAAGAAGCTGGCCAGGTAGGGAATGTTGACCCAGGGGATGTAGGCCGTCCACTGCCCCACCGCCTCGCCGCAGTCGTCGCAGTAGTGATCCAGCGGGCTCACCGGCTGAAAGCAGTGCGAACAGACCGGCACGGCGTCCGGGTCATTCACCCGAGCTTCAGCCGTCCCGTCAACGCACAGCGTGTTGTCCATACCAACGCTCCCATAGCCGGCCGCCTCGCCGCGCACAATCCTGCGCGGCAACATCGAGCGTCCGCGACATTCTAGCACACGGACGCTGCCGAGCATCGAGCGCGCAGTGCGCAGCCATCGCTCTTCTCCCCCGCGCCCCACGTGGTTGAATTCCTGCGTCCAGTCGCACTCGATCCTACGGGCAGTCTGCGCCGTAGTTGGCGAGCAGAATGCCGAGGTCGGCTTGATCGGTGTCGCCGTCGCCGTCGATGTCGCCGCCATCATCCTGATTGTAGCTGGCGAGCAGTTCGCCCAGGTCCGCCTGGTTGCGCAGGCCGTCGCCGTTGAAGTCACCTGGACAAACCGTCTCTGTCGGATGTTCGTAAAGATAAAGCGCCTCGTCGGCTGAGAGCACGTGGTCGTAGATCTGTAGTTCATCGACATCGCCGTTGAGCAGGCCATGCGGCGTCCCGCCGAAGTCGACGGCGCCGACGAGCAGCGGCGCATCGATGAAGCCGATGGGTAAGGCGGAACGGCTGCTGTCGGGCGAACCGTCGATGTAGAACGAAACGGTCGCGCCCGCGCGATAGGCGACGACGATCTGGTGCCAATCGCCGTCGTTGACGCTGGCGCTGGAGGTCAACTCGCCGCCGGGGCTCGTCGACTGGTAGAACCAGGCCTTGTCCGTCGCGCCGTAGGGGCCGTTCGCATTGATGCCCACGATGTAGCCCGCGACGATGGTGGAGCGGTGCCGACTGAGCACGAAGTAGTCCGGCGTCTGATCCCCCGGCGCTGTCCGCGCCCAGAGCACGATAGAGAAACTTACGCCCGTGTGCGGGAAGCAGTCGCCAAGGTTGACGTACCCGTCGCCGGCCTGCGTCAGCGTGAGGGCGTTGCCCGCGACACCATCGGTGATGAAATCCGCCGAGCCGTTGAGCGTGCCGTGGTTAACGCCGAGGACGTCAGCGGCGACGGTGCTGCCGGGCGGCTCGTCGAAGTGCCACTGCCCGACGACGTCGCCCGGAGCGAGCGCCCCCGTGAGAACCAGCCAGCCCGCTGCTGCGACGCATAATGAGACACTCAGCCTTTGCCTGCACATCGAAATCGCCTCCTGCCCCGCGAGGAAACGCACTTGAACCCGGATGCCGGCAGACGGGCGCGACATGGCGCCCCGCCGGGCCGTCGGCCCGCGCCGCCTGAAGCAGGCGCGACCGAGAACATGCGTGCACACCTACAGCGACGCCGCCGGCACCGATCTGGTGAGCGGCAGTCAATGCGACGGCGGTGCTCACCCAGAACACTGCCCGCGTCGCGGCGGTGCATGGTCTTGCCATTACTCTGCCTCATGATTCAGGTTATGCAAGTCCGTTCTCGCCGCAACGCCGCAGATCAACGCGCGCTGCGAGCGCCACGGCAGGAAGCCTGGCGGCTGGGTTGTCGAGACCAAGTCACATAGCTGGTTCTCGGCCATGCCCATACCCCCCCTCCCGCTGGCGCGCCTCGGGTCGGACATCTGGGGGCAGCGCGCCCTTATGCCCCTGCGACGCGCCAGGTCGCCCCGTCGCGCACGACGCGACGGTACAGCGTGTCGCGCTCGACGGGCTCGAAGCCTGCCTCGCGGATCGCGCGCGTGAGATCCCAGACGCTCGTCTCCTGGTGCGTGTCGGTGCCACCGACCTTGGTGATGTCGTACCACACGACCGTGCCGTCGATGTCGTCGGCGCCGCAGTCGAGCATCACCTGGCTCATGGGCAGCGTCTGCATGATCCAGAACGTCTTCACGTGCGGAAAGTTGTCCAGCATGAGCCGCGAGATCGCCAGTGTCCGCAGGTTCTCCAAGCCGTCCGGCCCGGGGAGGTGCTCCAGTTCGCTGCCATCCGGGAAGAAAGGCAGCGGAATGAACGCCTGGAAACCCCCGCGAATCCCGCCTTGTTGCATGAGTTGCTCGTACGCCCCGTCGCGCGTCAGCGTCACCGCGCCGCGTTCATCCGGCTTCAGCCCCTGGCGCTGCAGCGCCGCATCCTGCGCCCGCCGCAGAATGTCGAGGTGGTTGAGGCGATCCTCCACGCTCTCGATGTGGCCGTAGAGCATCGTGGCGTTGCTGTTCATGCCCAGTTCGTGGGCGGCCCGGTGCACATCGATCCAGGCATCCTGGCGGATCTTGCCCTTGAACGCCTCGTCGTGGGCGCGATCGTCAAAGACCTCCGCGCCGCCGCCCGGCAGGGAGCCCAGCCCGGCATCCTTCAGGTCGCTGAGCACGCCGCGCAAATCGCGCGGCCGCTTGGTGATGCGTGCAAAGTGCACGATCTCGACGGCCGTGAACGCCTTGATGTGGATCCGCGGGGCCTCCTCGCGGATGACGCGGCACATGTCGAGGTAGTAGTCGAAGGGCAGGTAGGGGTGCAGCCCGCCGACGATGTGCATCTCGGTCGCGCCGGCATCGCGGGCCTGGGCGGCCTTGGCGCGGATCTCCTCCAGGGGCATCTCGTAGGCCCCCGCTCCGCCGCGCTTGCGATAGAACTCGCAGAACTTGCAGGAGAGTGCGCAGACGTTGGAGTAGTTGAGGTGCTGGTTGATGTTGTAGTAGGCGGCCCGACCGTGCAGGCGCTGACGGACGCGGCCGGCCAACTCGCAGACCGTCCAGATATCGGGCGTCTCGTAGAGCAGCCGGCCGTCGGCGAGACTGAGACGCTGCCCCGCTTGCAGGCGCGATGCGAGCGATTCGAGGCGGGGATCCGGCGCACCGCCGCCGCTGTGCGTCGAGACCTGAGCTGACTGATCGAGCACCTGCATGCCTGCCTCCGTGCCGGGGAAACCTGTCGCCTGCGTATAGGTCCTGCGCGGCGAAGTGAGCCGGGTTATCAGGCGGAAGCGGTGAAGCGGCCGCCCCCGCCGGTCGATGAGTGAGGCGAGATCTCAGCGCGCCCCGTGCGCGCAGTTTCGCACAGAGAGGCGCCGCCATGGCTGATAACATCGATCCCCACGCCGCCGAAGATACTTCGTCCCCCGCCCGGGAGCAGACGCGCCGGACGGGCAGCGAGGATGACGTCCTCGACATGATCGCCGAGATGGAGAGTCGTCTCGGCCGGCTCAAGAGCGCCAAGGCCGCCGAACAGCAGCGCCTCAGCGCCCTCGCCGAACGCGAGCAGCGTCTCGCCGAACAGGCCCGGACGCTCGAGCATCTGCGCGAGGAGTTGAAGACCAGGCAGGCTGAACACGAGCGCCGCCAGCAGGATCTCGCCGAGGCACGACAAGCCTTTGAGGTGGAGCAGCAGTCGCTGCGCGAGACGCAGCAGGCTGTCGAGTCCCAGCAGCAGCGCAATGAGGAGCAGTTGCAGACGCTCCAGGCGCTCGAAGCCGAGGTCGAGGCGCGCGAGCGGAAGCTGTGTGAGGGACGGGAGGAGATTGAGCGCATCCAGCAGCACGCAGCCGAGCGCGAGAAGGAACTGGCGGCGCTTCGATCGTCGCTTGAGGAGGCGAAGGATCAGGCGCGGATCTTCGAGGAGACGGCCGCCTACGAACAGGAGCAGCGCCAGCACTTAGAGCAGGCCGTCGCCGGGCTCGAGCGCGAGCAGGCCGCGGCGGAGGAGAAGCAGGCGGCGAGCGAACAGGAGCTGATCGAGCTGCGCGCGGAGCTTGAGGCAGCCCGCAAGGCGGAGCAGGAGACACGCGACGCGCTGCACCAGGCGCAAAGCGACCTCGCAGCCGCCCAGTCGCGCCGGGAGAGCGCCGAAGCCGGTCTCCAGGCGGCGCGGGCGCAGCTCGAGGAGCGCAGCGGTGAACTCACCGCCGCCAAGGCCGCCTGCGAGAACCTCGAGAGCGACCTGCAGAGTCGCCAGGAGGCGTTCGACGCGGAGCGCGCGGCGCTGAAGGAGGCAGCGGACGCGTCGGCTGCTGAACTCGACTCGCTGCAGAAGCAGGTGGAGGCGCTGACGGCGGAGCGGGATGAATCGCTCCAGCGTGCGATTGAGCTTCAGACGGAACTGAGCGGTTTGCAGCAGGCGCATGGCGCCGCGACGCAGGCGCACGCCGATGCACTTGAACAGGCCAGAAGCGAGGCGCAAGAGCAGATCGAGCAGGCGCGGCAGGCGCTGGAACGTCAGCGCTCGCAGCTCGAAGCGGCAAAGGGCAAGTTGCGCGAGTTCGCCGAGGTCATCGACGAGCAGACCGACGCCACCGAACAGGTTGTCTATCTGCGTGACCAGATCGACCAGCAGCAGAAGCTGATCAGCGAGCTGCGCCTGCAGGCGCAGCAGCCGGGCGCAGCGGGCGAGAACGATGCCGAGTCCGCCGAACTGCGCGCGCGCATCGCCGACCTCTCGGCGCAGCTCGATGAAGCACAACAGGAGTGCGCGGCGCTGCGGCGTCAGCTCGACGCGGCCGCTGCTTCGCCGGGCGGACCGGCCGAGGAACTGCTCGCTCGCCAGCTTCGCGAGCGCGATGCGCAGCTCGACGAACTCAAGCGCAGGCTGGAGGAAGCACGGCAGGCGGCGGCGAGCGTCGATGAAGCGCACATCGCGCAGCTCCACCAGCAGATCGCCCGGCTTCAGCAGCAACTCGACGAGGCGCGGGCGCTCGATCCCAGCGATGTGCCGCAGGAGCTCGCCGGGCAGGCGCAGCAGCTTGCGGAACTGCATCGGCAGATGCGCACCCGCCGCGCGCGCCTGCAGCGGCAGAAGGAGTTGCTCGCCGATCGCAGCGAGAAGCTGCTCTCCGTTCAGCAGGTGCTGCAGCAGCGGCACCAGCAGTACGAAGAAGTGCTCGCCGAGAAGAACGCCATCGCGGATCTCAAGAAGAAACTCTCGACGGCGGAAGTGAAGCTGATCGCGAAATGGGCGGCTGCGCGCGGTACGATCGTCGCCATGCTCACCATGCTGACGCTGCTCGTCCTTGCCGCGGCGAGCTACGGCGTGGCGTACAAGTTCGCGCCGGCGACATTCGTGGCGTCCTGCGTGATCAAGCCGGAACACCCCGCGGGCGAACGCATCGGGCCGGATGAACGCGCCGCCTGGGCGACGGCACTGCAGGGGATGGCGGCCAGCGACCCGGTGCTCAAGGCCGCTGCCGATCGCATGGGACAGCGCGGCTTTGCCGATCTCGATCAGCCCGCCGAACTGCAGCAGTATCTCAGCCGCAACCTCGTCGCGGAAGTTCAGGCGGATGGGCTGTTGCGCCTGGAGCTGCAGGTGCCCAGCCGCTATCCCGCCGAGCGCGTGCTCGACACGTATGCCGTCGCGCTGATGCAGGTCGCCAACGCCATGCGTGAGCAGCGGCCGGACGGCTACACGAGCCGCCTCGCCAGCGCTCCGGCAGCGGAGGGTGAGCCGGTCAGCGACGAGCGGTTGCTCTTTGCGGGCTACGTCTTCGGCGGCGCGACGGTCGTGATGGGCCTGCTATGCGTCGGCATCCGCCGCTCCTATGCGAAGGCAAAGCCCGTCTTCGACCTCAACGACGAGACGTTCGATCTGCACTCCGAGATGAAGCCGCCGCTGTAGAGCCCGGCGTTGCAGGTGAATGCGACTCGCGGCAGGAGGGGGGCGACGAATGACAACTGACGAATGAGCCGAACCCCGGCATTGATCCATCGTTCGTCATTCGTCATTCGGACTTCGTCGCTTCTCCGGGCCGCTACGCCCCGCGCGGTGGGGTGTCGGCGGCGACGAGCTTGCAGCTTGTCGGCGGGCAGCCGTGCTCGTCGAAGATCACCAGTTCGTTCTCGCCGCCCTCGTGGAAGACGCCCGGCGGGAGGTAATACAGGCGCTGCGGCGGGACGGGCTTCCCATCATGCGTCGCCGCGAAATAGCGGCAGATATTGTGCCCGTTGAGGAAGATCTGCCCCTTGCCCAGTTTGCCGATGTCCAGCCAGTGCGGCTGGTCGTCGTGCTTCGCCTTGAACGTGCAGCGATACCAGGCGGGAGCGCCGGCGTAGGCCTTGAGCCTGCTCGGCGACAGGGCTTCGTAGGTTGAGGCGGCCGGCTTCTGCCACTTGGCGAATGACCACTTCGCGTCATCGCTGAGTTCGCTGGTGATCTCGTGGATCGCAACGCACTTGATCAGGTCGTCCGCGACATCGTTGAGATCCTCGAACGGCGCCAGCGCGATGTGGTTCACGCCGCGCTTCAGTACCGACGCGTCCGCGCGGAAGCTGAAGAGCGCGCCGGCGTTCTGTTCCGTATGCACCGCGACGGGCTGATCGTTGATGATGAGCACGAATGAATGACCGCATCCCTGCGCGGTGATGAGCAGGTTGCTCTTCTTGCGGTGCATGACCTTCCAGACGAGATGATGCCAGTCGGTCAGTTCGCCGACGCGCCCGAAGAAGAGCGGTTTGATCAGTTCCGTCGGATCGACGCCTTCGGCCTCGACCTTCTTGGGCTGGTTGAGCTTCACCGGGGCCACTTCGTAGAGATGATCGACCAGGCCCTTGCGGTCGCCAATGCGCTCCATCTCGCTATAGCGGCCGAGATTGTCCGCGACGATGACCACGCGGCCGGTCTTCTTCAATCCCGCGTCGTACAGGTGCCCGACAGCGCCGGGGCCAGCGCCCAGGATCGTCGCCAACTCGCCGTCAACGTAGAGCGCCAGGCGATCGCCGCCGCGCGGCACGCAGACGCTCGTGCTGGTCACGGGCGACTTGAACTCGATCATGTAATAGCCGTAGCCGTGCGGC
>CAZZPX010000141.1:0-2019 GCA_964655955.1 uncultured Phycisphaerales bacterium
TGATGACGCTCGAGGTAAGCGCATCGCCGATGGAGTTGACCGCATCGGCGATCATGGCGATCGAGTGTCCGAGCAACCCCGCCGTCAGCTTCACCACCGCCAGGATGGCATTGACGGCGAAGCCGAACCAGGAAGCGCGCAGCGCCTGGCGGTACAACTCCTCGAGGGCATCGCCGGGATGGTCAGCAGCAGCGGACGGCATGTGCAACCGCCAGTCTACTCAGGAGGCGCAGCGGGCGGCGGGGCGGGCTCCAGGCGCACTTCCACCACGCGTGGCACGATGTTGGTGAAGCTCAAGCCGCCGGGCCGATACACGTCCGGGGCGGCCAGAGGTATTGCATGCGCGCCGGGGCCGCGTTCGAAGAGCGGCGCCTCCACGCCGATGTGCCGCTCGCTGACGAGGTAGAACGCCCGCCGCGGACCGCTGAGAATCACCTGCACGTGTGTCGGTTCGACCGCCTGCACGCGCAGCCCCTCGTCCACCCCGGCGAACTTCACGGGGACGATGTAGCTGTGGTATTCCGTGGCTCCCTCGTGCACGATGAAGAACCACAGCAGGTATGACACGACGATCGCAATCAGCGCCGGACGCAGGCGCTTCCAGGGCCAGCGCGGCGTTGGGGCGGTGGGGCCGTTCTCCTTACTGCGGAGAAACTCGCCGATCCGAGTCTGCAGTTCGCCAGCGTCGCTTACCGGGCGCAACTCGCCGTCCTGTGCACAGGAGATTGTGCCGCGCTCCTCGGAGACGACCAGGCAGAGCGCATCGGTTCGCTCGGCCAGACCGAGTGCGGCGGCGTGGCGCGTGCCGCGCTGGTGGAGTTGCTCGGCGTCGGTGGAGAGTGGCAGGTGCGCCTGGAAGATGGCGATGCGGCCGCGCTCGACGACCATCGCCCCGTCATGCCCGATGCAGTGGGGATCGAAGATGCTGCGGATGAGCGCCTCGCTGATCTCGCCGCCGAGTTTCGTGCCCCCGCTGATGTGTCGCGCCAGGTCGTCGCGGCCGCGCAGGACCACGAGCGCGCCGATCCGCTGCCGCGCCATCTCTTCCAGGATCGTGATGAGCGTGTCGACCCAGGCCGTTGCGGGGTTGCGCCTGCCGGCCGAACCCGGGCGATAGGGCTGGGTCATACGGTCGAGCAGCCGATCCAGGGCGCTGCGCAATTCATCCCGGTAGAGGATCACGAGGACGAGTCCCCCCGCTGCCAGTGAGAGGTGAAAGAGGTACACCGTCAGGCGCAGGCCGAACGCCTGGGCGATGACGTAGAGGACGGCGACGGCGAGCAGGACCCGTGCCAGGAGCCGAACGCGGACACGGCGAAGCCCCAACAGCAATGCGTAGACGAAGAGGGCGACCAGCGCCATGTCGAGCAGGTCGAACAGTTGTATGTCGATCAAAGCGTGCAGGAAGTCCATGTGTGCAGAAGTGTAGCTGCCAGAGGGGGACCGCCGCCCTCGAACCCGGGCCGCACCTCCCCATGCGTCAATCGCCTATGCTGTACGCTGAGCCGCGATTCCGTTTCATGTGCGGCTGGGCACCTCCGCGAAGGGTCTCCGGATGCATCCCACATTTTCGGTTGGCCGCACAATCCGCAAGACGCAGCGCACGCGCGAGATCCTCGCCATTCTCGTGCGCTACGGCTTCCGCAGCATCATTCAGGAACTCGACCTGGATCGGCTGGCGCTGCGCGGGCGCAAACTGGTGGGCGTCGCGGAGCCGGATGCAGCCGTGCAGCGCGAGGCGACGGAGGTGCGGCTGCGGCGCGCCCTCGAAGAACTCGGGCCGACCTTCGTGAAGCTGGGGCAGGTGCTGAGTCTGCGGCCGGACCTGGTTCCGCCGCGCTGGGCCGAGGAGTTTCGCAAGCTGCAGGATGATGTGCCGCCCGTTCCCTTCGCGCAGATCGAACAGCGACTCGAGGAGGAGTACGGCGAGAAAGGCCGTGCTTTTTGGCAACGGCGGCGAAGATCGCCTGCGATCCAGCAGCGGCCTGGGCGTCCTGTTCGGCAACGGCGGGAACGACA
>CAZZPX010000141.1:2029-7551 GCA_964655955.1 uncultured Phycisphaerales bacterium
TTACAAGCGGCGAAGCGGTCGTTCTCAAGATTCTGCGACCGGGCATTGAGGATCTCATGCAGTCCGACATGGACATCCTCTACTCGCTTGCCCAGTTCGCCGAGTCGCATTTCTCCAACCTCGGCTACAGCCCTACGGAAGTCGTGGATCAGTTCTCGAACCAGCTCGATCGCGAACTCGACCTGCTGCACGAAGCGCGCGCGATCGAGCGCATGCGGCAGTCGTTTGTCGAGGATCCAGGCGTTTCCTTCCCCAAGGTTCATCGCGATCTCACCACGCGCAAGATCCTGGCGATGGAGGAAGTCACCGGCGTGCTGCTTTCCAAGCGGCGGGAAGGCGATTTTTCCCAGGACGAGCGCCGCCGCATCGTCGCCAACGGCGCCGACGCGGTGTTTCGCCAGTGCCTCGAGATCGGCTACTTCCACGCTGACCCGCACCCGGGCAACATCTTCGCGCTTGAGGGCGGGGGCATCTGCTTCATCGACTGCGGCATGGTGGGGCACATCGACCCGGGGACGGCGGGCCTGCTCGCCGATCTGGTGCACGGCGTGATCAACGCAGACCTCGATCGCGTCATCGACGTCATCCTGGCATTGGGCAACGCCGACCCGGCGCTCGCCGAGGATCGCAGCTTTCGCGCCGACACCTGGGAGTACATTTCGCGCTTCGAGCGCCGCACGTTCGACGATCTCGACATGGGGGATCTGCTGCGCGATTTCTTCGAACGCCTGCGCCGCCACAACCTGCGCTGCCCCGGCGACATCGTGCTGCTCATCAAGGCGATTACGACCATTGAAGGCGTCGGCGAGGAACTCGAGCCTTCCTTTGACATCGTCAGTCACGTCCAGCCCTACGTCGAACGCCTGGTCAGAAGGCGCTACGGCATCCGCGCCTTGCGCCGCCGACTCGAAAACAGCATGAGCGGGTATGCGCAGCTCGTCGAGGACGCGCCGCGCAACGTGCGCTGGCTGCTGGACAGCATCCGCCGCCGACGCTTTGCCGTGAAGCTGGAGCACTCCGGCGTGGACGAGCTGAGCGAGACGATTGAACGCGCCAGCGCCCACATCGGACACTCCGTCTTCGTCGGATCGCTCATCCTCGGCTCATCGATCCTCGTGCTCGCGGACAGCATGGATGAAGGACGCGGGGCGTTGTCGATCATCGCGGCAATTGGCTTCATCCTGGCCGTGTTATTGTTGACCGTGCGCCTCGTGCTCAGCTATCTGCGGTGAGCGAGCTGACTGCGGCCAGAGCTTGCGGAGGCTGCGATTGTAGCGCACTGCCGGTGCGCCGCGGGCGGTGAGACGGGCGCGGCTACGCAACGCCGGGCGTGTCGCGCGCGATTGTGAAGTGCTCCGCGCCGACGAAGCCGGCAAGGCGCGTCAGCGCGGCATCGACTTCGCCGCGCAGCTTCTTCGTCACGCGCGTCCCTGGCTCCCAGTAGAGATGATTCACGACGAGTTCACCGCGGTCGCGATGCGTCTTCATGTCGGCCCGGCCGATGAACCGATCTTCGTGGAGCAGGGGAAGGACATAGTAGCCATAGCGGCGCTTCTTCTCGGGAACGAACGCCTCGAACCGATAGTCGAAGCCGAACAGCCGCAACGCGCGATCGCGATCCCGAATGACGGGGTCGAAGGGCGAGAGAAAGCGCACGCGCTGCGGCGGATCGGGGGCTCTGCGCGCGAGCGTCTCGTAACTCGGCAGCGCGAGGGCGGGCTGGGCCTTGCCGCCGAGAAGTGGCTGCACTTCCACGACGACGGCGCGTCCCTCGCCCAAAGCCCGCTTGCACCAGGCGCGGGCGGCGGGAAGCTTGATCGTATGCCAGAATGCGGCGAGTTCAGCCGGCGTGGCGACGCCGAGACGCTCCAGCGCCGATGTGCACGCCCAGTCCACGAGTTCGTCATCATCGGGCGGCGTCAGCGCGGCGATCTCCGGGTGCACGCGCTCCATGAGATCATAGACCTTCTGGAAGTTGACGCGGCGGGAGATCGCCAGCCGGCCCGTGCGCCAGAGAAATTCGAGAGCGGTCTTGGCGGGCTTCCAGTCCCACCAGCCGCCACGCTGCTCATCGCGCTCGTGGGCGAAGTCGCGGGAGGTGAGCGGCCCCTCGCACTCGATGCGTTCGAGCACATGCGCCACGACGCGCTGAAACTCCTTCGTCTTGCGTGCTTCCCACCACGAATGGTCGTACGTCCGTTCGAAGCGCGGCAGCCAATAGCGCAGCCACCGCGCGGGGATGTAGGAGGCGTCGTGCGTGAATTGCTCGAAGAGCGCGCGCTTCTTCTCGTGCAGCGCCGCCAGATGCTCCGGCCGGTAGCCGTCGAAGCGGGTGTGCAGCGTCAGGTGATGCGCCCGCTCCACGGCGCTGATGGTGTCGAGCTGCACGAAGCCCATGCCCTCAATCAGCCTCTGCAGCGAGGCGGGCCCGGTGCGAGCGGCAGGATCGTGCAGCAGTCCCTGCGCCGACATGAGCAGCGTGCGGGCGGTCTGAGCGCTGACGGAGGCGACGGCGTGGGCACTGGGCGGCATGGCGAGAGCCTATCGCAGCAGCGCCGCCGCGGGCAAGATCCTGGCGCCGTCCCCCAACACGCGACACCGGACAATGCGCCACTTGCGACCTGTCATGCGTCATTGGTCACTTTGACCTGTGTCTCCTCCCCCTCCTCCGCGGCGGTCGCGATCTCGTCGACTGCTTCCTGCACACTCTTGCCCCGCGCCATTTCCTCGTGATACAGCCGCGAGGCGCGCCGCTGCCAGTGCTGAGACAGGCGCTCGACCGTCTCGCCGGGAGGCAGCGTTCTGAGCGTGCTCGGATCCTCCCAGAGATCGAGGCGCTGCATGGTTTCGATGGCGTCGGCGGCGTCGAACTGCACGGTCACGTCGAAGCGCCGCTGCAGATAGGCGCCCACCTGTGTCGCGAGATCGCGCTCGTTGAACACTTCGTCCGCCTTGAAGCGGCAGAAGGCGTAGGCGAGCAGCGCCTCCTTGAACTCCTCCTGCGCGATCATGCCGATGAGTGAGTGCACGACCCCGCCGTTGTTGTCGAGGTTCTGGTAGTAGAGATGCTGCGTGCGCAGCGAATCGCGCAGTTTGCGCGTGGAGCGGTAGCCGAGCAGCGAGCGCACGGCGATCATGCCGAACGCGGCGAGCAGGATCCAGGTGATGCGCGACCAATAGACGAGACCGGCGGCGAGCTTGAAGAGCTTCGCGGCGGTGGATCCGGCGGCACCCGCGCCGCCGCCGAACACCTTGATGCGATCGAGCCAGTTCATGCGCACCTCCGCGTGCGGCAGGAGCGACTCGATATCCGCGATGGGAAGATCCTTGAAGAGCTTGAGCACGACGTTGGCATCGTTCTTAAGACGGGCCATGACCACGAGCCGGCGATACACGGGCAGGTCGCGCGGCACGCCCTTGAGCGGGTGGCGCCAGGTGCGGAAGCGGCGGGTGGTCAGCGCCTTGCCGCGCACCCAGATGGTCAGTTCGTCGATCATCTCCTCGCGCAGTTGCACGCGCAGGCCCTGTGAGTTCGCCGCCTTGACCGCCCGCTCGATCTCGACATCGCTCATCTGTTCGAAGTTGGCCTTGTCGAAGAGGTAGAGCAGCCGGCGGCGCAGCGACTCGTACTCCGCCTGTTGCGCCTCTTCATCAAGCTCGTCGAGGACGAGTGTGTCGCGATCGGGATTGAAACGCGCGTACAGATCGGCGAGTGCGTGGGCGAAGCTGCGCGCTTCCTGGTCGATGACGTCGCAGAGGGCGGCGGCGACGCTGCGCAGCTCGCGCACGTCTTCGCCGAAGGCGTCGCGGTCGGCGATGAGCGCTTCGGCGAGATCGCTGGCGCGCAGGGGAATGAAGCGGTCGTCGGGCTTGTGACAGACGACGTTCGCCGTGGGATCGCGCGCCAGGCTGAACTTCCGCATCAGGCGCTTTTGGGCCATGGCGGATATGGTAACGGGTGCGCGGGAGCGCCATTCCGCTTGTCGGCTCGCCGGCCTCGTGCTAGATACACAAACATGAAGACGCTCGCACTGGCTGTCGCGTTGACCTTTTCGCTCCTGGCGCAGCCCGCCCCCTGCGCGGCGGCGGAACCCGATGCGCTCGACGAAGCGCTTGCCCTCGCGGGGCTCGAGCGCGCGGATCTGGGCTGGCGGCCGCGCGGGTACTGGGCGCGCTTTCCCGCACAGATTCCATACAAGCTCCGCTGCTTCGACGACCTCTTCGCCGAGCCGCTTGCCACCGTTCCCTTCACCCGCACCATGGGTCGCTCCGCGCGGCTGCTGCTCGACCCGGCTCGTCTTGGCGAGCGCAACCCGCAGGGCGTCGGCCAACTCTTCCAGGCGGTGCACGCGCTCGGCGTCGATCCGAAGTTCGGGGGCAACCGCTCGTACGCGGCGAACCTGACGGCGGAGGCGACCCCGCTCGCGGAGGCGATCCTGCGGATGTACGATCGCGCGGGGCGGGCGACCGAGTTCGTGACCTTTGGCCAGGCGTCGCCCTACCCGCTCCTCGAGCGTGATCTCGCGGAGGCGGCGGGGGCGGTGCCCGATGATGTGGGCCGTGTCGTCGGCAAGCTCGTGCTCAACCTGCTCGATGCGCAGCACTGGGCGGAGATGGCGCTGCGGCGCGTCCCCATGCAGGACCGCGTCATCGTCGGCAGCCGCATGAACATCGGCGAGGAGCAGACGGATGCGCTTGAGTACTGTCCCCAGATCGATGATGTGGCGCTGACGTTCGACGAGCCGAGCATGTGGTACGCGGCCCTGAAGGCGACGCAGGCGCTGGATGAAGCGCGCCAGGAGTTGCAGGCACTCCAGTCCGAGGCGGCGTTCCACTTCGCCTGGCGCGCGCCGCAGGGATGGGTGATCGTGAACGGCTGCGGTGATAACGCGGTCGACGAGGACGACGCGTGGCTCATCGTGGATCTCGGCGGCGCTGATGTGTACCGCGGCAGCGTCGCCTCCGCGCACCCGCTGCGCTCGCTCGGCTGTGTGCTCGACCTGGCGGGCGATGACATTTACAGGGGCGGAGAAGTGGGGCAGGGCGCCGGGATGTGCGGCGTGGGGATGCTCCTCGACGTCGCCGGCGACGATGTCTACGAAGCCGCGACACATGCACAAGGACTGGGCCAGTTCGGCCTGGGCGCGTGCATCGATCTTGCCGGCGACGATACGTATTTCGCCCGCTACTCAGCGCAGGGATGCGGGTACTTCGGCGTTGGCCTGCTCTTTGATTGCGCCGGCGCTGACGAGTATCTGCTCTATGCTGATGGTCAGGGGCTGGGCGGCGTGGCGGGCGTCGGCGTGCTCGCCGATCACAGTGGTGACGATCGGTATGAAGCCGTGCGCGACGCCGCCGTCAGCGGCCGACCATCGTATCACTCCAATCTCAAGCTCTCGGTCTCCAACGCACAGGGCGTCAGCATGGGACGGCGCGGCGACGGGGCCGACGGACATTCCTGGGCGGGTGGTCTCGGGGCGCTTCTCGACATCGGCGGCGCTGATACGTATCTCGCGGGCAAC
>CAZZPX010000142.1:0-7481 GCA_964655955.1 uncultured Phycisphaerales bacterium
CGACATGACCTATCCCGTGCAAGCGGCGGACATGGCGATCTACTGCCTCAATTGGGGCTTCCGCCTGCCGAGTCGCGGCATGAACGCCCCAACGCGGCAGGAGATCGCCGACGAGTTTGGGCCGTGGCTCAACCAACTTCAGTTTCAAGGCGAAAGCTACAAGGACGGCAACGTGTTCAAGGAGTTCGGCATCGTCTACGTCCCCGACCCCTATGCGGCGCGGTGAGCGCAAAAAACAGGAGGCAACGCCGTTGGGGCCACCCGAAAGCAGCCCCGAGGCCGAGCCTCCGATACAAGTATCGACCCGAGAGGCTCACCTGTCAACGCTCCATCGACGAGGTTGCGACAGGTTCCTTGTGCGATCGGGACTGAGGATGCAGGCGGTGCCGCTTGCCCCTTCGGCTCAGGCACCGGAGCGACCGATAAACCCGCCCCGATCTGATCCGGCGCCAGAGCGGCGGGACCGCGCCGATGGCCCCTTTGGGTCGAGACACTTGCCCAAGGCGCTGTAAGCGATAGACTTGCCGTGTCTTCACGCGGCCGGTCCGGTCGCTGGGGCCGTGCCCGCGGCCGATCTCTGGAAGAACGAGGTGCTTATGTGGCGAGGACTCTGCCTGCTGTCGCTGCTCATCACGTCCTGCGCTGCCAACGTCAGCCGCGACGGCAAGCCCGAGGCCTGCGCCCACGCCCTGGCGGCGGCGCGCGGCCTGCCGATCCGCCCCGGCGCGCTGTACGACACGCTGCGCGCCGACGCTGACACCGATGTGCTGCACTACGACCTCGCGCTGAGCGTCGACGTCGACGCGGAACGCCTCGAGGGGCGCTGCATCACCACCGCTACCGTCCTCGCCGACGTCCTGCTCACCTACACCTGCCGGCTCGACGACGCCTTCACGATCGGCCCCGTCGAAGTGGGCGGCGTGCCCGTGAGCTGGCAGCGGCTCGACGCTGAGACGATCGAGATCACGCTCGACCGCCCCTACGCGACGGGCGAGACGTTCGACGTCACGATTGACTACGAAGGCGAACCCCAAGCCGAGAACTGGGGCTCGATCGTCTTCACGGATGTCGAGGGTGAGCCGCTCGTCTACACGCTCAGCCAGCCCTGGTTCGCCTACACCTGGTGGCCCGCCAAGGACGATCTCACCGACAAGGCGACCGGCGCCCTGCGCATCACCGTCCCCAGCGACCTCACCGTCGCCTCGAACGGCGTGCTGCTCAGCGAGACCGATCTCGGCGACGGACGCACCGAGTTTCACTGGCAGACCGACTACCAGACCGATCCCTACCTCTTCTGCTTCTCAGCGTCGGTGTACAACCGCTTCTCCGGCGTGTGGGCCTACGCCGACATCGCCATGCCCCTCGAATTCATGATCTTCCCCGGCTCGGACACGCCCGACAATCGTGACCGCTGGCTGCGCAGCGGCGACATGCTCACCGTCTTTAGCGATGTGTTCGGCGTCTACCCCTTCGCGGATGAGAAGTACGGCATCTACGAGTTCGGCTTCGGCGGCGGCATGGAACACCAGACCATGACCGGCCAGGGAACCTTCTCCGAATGGATCACCGCGCACGAGGCCGGCCATCAGTGGTGGGGCGACATGATCACCTGCGCCACCTGGCACGACATCTGGCTCAACGAAGGCTTCGCCACCTACAGCGAAGCGCTGTGGATGGAGCGCAAGGGCGGCGGCATCGACACACAAGCGCTCATCGATCACATGGCGGACCGCAGGCCCGGACGCGTCGACGACAGCGTCTACTGCTATGACCTTTCCAACGTCGGGCGCATATTCTCCGGCAACTTCACCTATCGCAAAGGCGCCTGGGTATTGCATCAGCTTCGCCACGTGGTCGGCGACGACGCGTTCTTCGACATCCTCGCCGCTTATCGCCAGGCGTTCGAGTACTCCGCCGCCACCACCGCTGATTTCCAGCAGATCGTCGAGAACGTCACCGGGGCCGACTACGACTGGTTCTTCGACGAGTGGGTCTACGACATCGGCGCGCCGAGCTATCGGTACGGCTGGCGCGCGCTCGAGGCCGCGGGCCTCCCCTACGCCGAGATCTTCGTCGAGCAGGTGCAGACGACCGACTATCCGCTCTTCATCATGCCCATCGACATCGTGGTGACGCAGGGGGCGGCGGAGGTGACGCACGTCGTCTGGAACGACGCCAGCGCGCAGCACTTTCTCCTGCCGCTCGACGAGACGGCGCAAGGGCTCGCCTTCGATCCGCAGCAGTGGATCCTCCGGGAGGCAGCGGACGAGACCGCTTTTGCCCCGGGTCCGGCCAGGATCGTGAAGACGATTCCCGCTCCGGGTCTCATCGTCGACGGCGACTCAATCGATCGCGTGCGCATCCGCTTTCACAAGGATGTGATCGCGGTCGAATCCGATTTCGAGATTCTCGACAGCGCCGGCCAGGCGATCGGTTTCGATCTGCTGTACGACGCGCAGGCGCTGCAGGCGTCACTCATCACCGATGTGCTGCTCGGGCCGGGCAGCTACACCGTGACGGTGCGCGACACGCTGGTTGATGTCGAGGCGGGGCTGCCGCTCGACGGCGAATTCGAGCACGAGTGGAACCAGCCCGTGCTGCCGAGCGGCGACGGCGTGCCCGGCGGCGCCGCGAACTTCAGCTTTCGCATTCTCCATCCCGCCGACCTCGACTTCGATGGCGACATCGACCAGCAGGATCTCGCCATTCTCCTCGCCGCCTACGAATTCGACGACGGCGGCGACGTTGACGACGACGGCGACACCGACCAGTCCGACCTGGGGATTCTGCTTGCGAATTACGGATTCGGCACTCTCTAGGAGTTTTGCTGGCAGAAACACCGTTGCGCCCGGGTCTTACGCTCGGACTCGGCAATTTCTCAGGAATTTGTCTCCAAGAACTCCTAGCGTCGGCTATGCTTCTCCTGTCGCCGGGCGGCTGTTATTGATGATCAAGTGATCTTCAATGCAAGTCGCTCCGGTCGCAAAACAGAGGAGAGAACGCCGTGAGGAAGAGCATCTATTGCAGTGTCGTCGTTTGCGTTCTGACGGCGGCTGCATCGGCGCAGACGACGTGGCATGTCGACGCCAGCGCCGGGCCAAGCGGCGACGGCACAAGCTGGGAGACGCCGTTCCAGGACTTGCAGAGCGCGCTCGCCGTAGCGCAGAGCGGTGACGAGATCTGGGTCGTCGCCGGCATCTACATCCCCAGCCAGACCGGCGACGCGGAAAGCTCCTTCTTCCTGGTCAACGGCGTGGGACTCTACGGCGGATTCGTCGGCAGCGAAACGCAGCGCGACCAGCGCGACTGGCACGCCAACCAGACCATCCTCTCCGGCGACGTCGGACAGGATGACGTCGTCGGCTCGGGCAGCTACTGGTATGTCAACTGGAACATCCATACGCCCAACTGCGGCCACGTCGTCGTCGGCAGCGGCACGGACGCCTCGACCATCATCGACGGCTTCACGATCGAGAACGGTCATACGGGGCCGACCGGGACGCCCGCGGGTGATCCGCTGATGTTCGGCAGCGGCATCTACAACATCGCGGGCAGCCCCACCATCCGCAACTGCACGCTGCGGCACAACCTCGCCGGCTTCGCCGCGGGCGGCGCCATCTATAATTACAACTCGAATCCTGCCATCACCAACTGTCGCATCGTCGAGAATTACGTACACCTCGGCGATGGGGGCGGCATCTGCAACGCGGGCACGAGCGCGCCCGTCATCGAGGACTGCTTCTTCCAGTACAACATCGGCATCGCCGCTTCCGGTGAAGCATCCGGCGGGGGCGTGGCGCATTGGTCGAGCGTCCCCATCACCGTTCGACGCTGTACCTTCGACGCCAACACCGTCAAGCCCTTCTACACGGTCGGCAGCGACATCGGCTACGGCGGGGGGCTGTGGTGCTTCAATTCCGGCATCACCGTCGAAGACTGCATCTTCACTGACAACTACGCCAACCTCGGCGGCGGCTTCTGGAGTTGGGGCAACGCGACGCTCGTCAACTGCCTCTTCGAGGGCAACCGCGCCGTGCCGCAGCCCAACGACCCGTGGCCGGAAGGTGGCGGCGAGGGCGCGGCCCTGGGGCTGTACCTCCTGCAGGGCGAAACCGCTGAACTCATCAACGCCACCGTCGTCAACAACGAAGGAAAGAAGCACGCCGTCGTTATCAACGGCAACGGCAACCTGCTCATCCACAACAGCATCCTCTGGGACAACACCGGCTGGCACGCGGACGTTGTCGGCGGATGGCGCGAGGAGCTCGGCGGCTCGTTCGACGCAGCGTACTCCTGCATCCGCTACATCTTCGACCCCGCCGAACCAGGCGACGATCCCATCGATCCAGCGGACCTGCCCGGCTGCATCGACGTCGACCCGCTCTTTGTCAATCAGACCAACGGCGCCGATCTGCACCTTGCTCCCGGCTCGCCCTGCATCGACGCCGCCGACAACACGCTCGTACCCTTCGGCATCACAACCGATCTCGACGGCTTGTCGCGCTTCGTCGACGATCCTGACACGAACGACACCGGCAACGGCGCCGCCCCGATCGTCGACATGGGCGCGTATGAGGTGCAGAACGCCAGCGTCCCCGGCGATCTCGACGGCGACGGCGACGTCGATCAGTCCGATCTCGGCGTGCTGCTCTCCTGCTACGGCGTCAGCGACTGCGGCGACACCGACGGCGACGGCGATACCGACCAATCGGACCTCGGCGTCCTGCTCGCCAATTACGGTTTCGGCATCTGAACCTCACCTGACGTGCCGCCAGAGCCCCAGCCCCGGGATCGCGCCGCGACTACTTGTCTCGCGGCGCGATCGTGGCGGCCTGTCGCGCTGATGCGCCCGCTGAACTTTCCTTTACCGACGTACGCCGTCCCCTTCGGCGCGCCTCCGCTGGCTGAGTCTGCACTCGTCATACACCCCTTGCGCCTTCGCCAGCGGAGAATCGTCAATGAGTTCACGCCTCGCCATCTCACTCACAGCCGCCCTGTGTCTCGTCTGCCGGCTGGCCTGGGCCCAGTGCCTCGACTACGAATTCGCCTGGGGGCATCCCCGCCCGCAGGGCAATCCAGTGCACGCCATCGCAATTGTCGACGATAACCTCGTGTACGCCGTCGGTGAGTTCGGCTGCGTGCTTCGCTCCGAGGATGCAGGCGCAACGTGGGAACTGCGCCAGGATCTCACCGGCATCGGCTCGCACTTCTATGACGCGCTCGCGCTCGACAGCGACTCACTTCTCGCCGTCGGCCAGGCGCCGGGCGTCTACCGCAGCGAAGACGGCGGCTCGACCTGGAGCGTCGTCGCCACGCCCCACAGCGCCACGCTGCGCGACATCGCGCTCATTCCCGGCGGCGGCATCTCCGCGGCGGGCGACGACGGCACGCTTCTCATCAGTCACGACGGCGGCGCGTCCTGGAGCAGCACCGGCCCCGGCGTCGGCGACATCCGCGACCACACCTGGCTCAGCGCCGAGGTCTGCATCGTCGCAGGGGACGGCGTCTTCCATCGCACCACCAACGCCGGCGCAACCTGGAGCTTCCTCAACGCCTCACCCGCCTTCGGCTTCAACGAGGTTTTCTTTCTTGACGATCTGCACGGCCGGGCCAACTCCGACTTCGAGCGCTGGCAGAGCAGCGACGGCGGCGTCACCTGGACCGAGATCATCGGCTTCAATCACCCGTTGTATCGCGTCGACACGCTCATCATCGACGCCCAGCACTGGCTTGCCATCACCAATCTCGAAGGCGCGGAACTCTGGGAGACGCTCGACGCAGGCGTTACCTGGGAGCCGCTGCAATTCCGCGGCGCGGGAGGCTTCCTCGATATCGATCGACTTGCCTCCGGACGCGTCCTGTTGACCAGCGACCTCGGCGACCTGCTCTACAGCGACGATCTTGGCGACACGCTCACCAACGCCACGAACAACCTCGACAACGATTCACCGGCGCCCTTCAACACCATCGCCGCCCGCGCCGATGGCGTGCTCTTCGCCGCCAACATGCCCAGCGTCTGGAACCAGCCGGAGACCTGGCTGCGCAGCGACGACGGCGGCTCCACCTGGACGCACCCCGACAGCTCCCCCGGACTGCGCTGGGTGCTGGCCCTTGACTTCTACGACGACCAGGTCGGCGTGGCCGGCGCGTACGAGGACATCCGCTACACCTCCGACGGCGGCAACACCTGGAACGCCGCCTCACTTCCCGCGGGCAAGCGCGTCTCCGATGTCGTCGCCGTCACCGATACCATCATGCTCGCCTCCACCTACAGCACCCAGGGATTCGGCGGCATCTTCGCCAGCCACGACGGCGGCGCCACCTGGAGCCCCAGCACCGACGGGCTCGGCGCCAACCTCCAGTGCGGGCCGCTCTTCTTCTTCAACGAGAGCGACGGGCTCTTCTTCGCCCGTGTCGGCGACACGCCGCAACTGCACGTCACCCAAAACGCCGGCGGCGTCTGGGGGTTCATTCCCACGACCGGCCTGCCCCGCATGCCCTACGACACCTGCTGGCCCGACGGCTGGCAGACCGCCGTCGCCACCGTCTACCAGGGCGATGCACCCGGCATCTACTTCTCCGACGACTTCGCCTCCACCTGGACGCTCGTTCACCCCGGACTCTTCACACAACTCGAATTTCGCGATGCGCTGCACGGCGTCGCCATTCCCGCGTACGGCGGCGAAGTCGCCGTCACCTGCGACGGCGGCGCGACCTGGGACACGCTCCCCGTGCCCACGCAGGGCTGGATCCAGGGCGTCGGCGTCAGCGGCGACCACTTCCTCATCGGCGCCGCCGGCTCACGCCGGCTCGTCATGAAGGATGCAGCCACACCCGGCGATCTCGACGGCGACGGCGACGTCGACCAGGCCGACCTCGGGCTGCTCCTCTCCTGCTACGGCGAAGGCGACTGCGGCGACATCGACGGCGATGGCGACACAGATCAGGCCGACCTCGGCGCGCTGCTCGCCAACTATGGCGCGGGCGCCTGAACGCAGTAGCGGTATTGCGGAAGAAGATCCGGGCAGCGAGGCATCTATACTGCCGAACTTCCCACCGCGAGAAGGAGCAACGCATGGCAAGCGAGCAGGCCGGTCCCGGCGGCATTGAATGGGTCGATCTCACCGTGCCCGACGCAGAGAAGGTGCGCGACTTCTACGCAGCGGTCGCCGACTGGGCGCACGATGAGGTCGACATGGGCGAGTACAGCGATTTCGCCATGAAGCGCGCCGAAGGCGGTGGGCCGGTCGCCGGCATCTGCCACGCGCGCGGCACCAACGCTGAGCTTCCCCCGCAGTGGCTCGTCTACATCACGGTCGCCGATCTCGACAGGAGCATCGCCGCCTGCACAGCGCACGGCGGCAAGGTCCTCGCCGGCCCGAAAGGCTCAGGCGGCACGCGCTACTGCGTCATCCAGGATCCCGCCGGGGCGGTCGCAGCGCTCTACCAGAAGGAGTGACGAATGACTGACGGGCGACTGG
>CAZZPX010000143.1:0-7458 GCA_964655955.1 uncultured Phycisphaerales bacterium
TCCCCAACATCATCGATTTCGAGACGCCCGCGCCGCAGCCCGACGAGTATTCCGCCGATCTGCGGCAGGAGATCGGCCTGCGCGATGATGACGTCATCATCCTCCAGCCGACGCGCCTCGTGCCGCGCAAGGGCATCGAACACGCGATCAAACTGCTGGAGATGCTGGGCGATCCGCGGTACAAGCTGGTCGTGTCGCACGAAGCGGGAGATGAGGGGTTCGACTACCTGCACATGCTGCGCGACTTGGCGAAGGAGTCAGGCGTCGACATGCGCGTGGTGGCGGATCGAATCAGCGACGTGCGCCGCGTCGACGTCGCCGGGCGCAAGCTCTACACGCTCTGGGACATCTATCCGTATGCGAGCCTGGTGACGTTCCCGAGCATCTACGAGGGGTTCGGCAACGCGCTTCTGGAGGCGATCTACTTCAACGTGCCGGTGCTGATTAATCGTTACTCGATCTACGCGCGCGACATCGAGCCGCGCGGCTTTCGCATGCCGACGATGGACGGTTTCGTGACGCGCAGGACCGTCGACGAGGTGCGGCGGCTGCTGGAGGATGCGCCCTACCGCAGGCAGATCACGAACCACAACTACAAACTCGCCAAGCAGTTCTTTAGCTATTCCGTGGCCTACAGGAAACTTCGCGTGCTCATCGCCAACGCCCACGGCGCGTGAGCCGCATGACGACGACCATGACCACCAGCAACGGTGAACGCCGCAGAATCCTCACACGCATCGAGTCGCGCCTCGCCCGGCTGTACGGCGACGAGCGCGCCGCCTCCTGCACCGCGCGTCTGAAACTGCTCATGTCCTGCTACGATCGCCTGGCGGCCGCCCGCCGCGACGGCGAACGCTGGAGCGAGCGCGAGTCGCTGCTCATCACCTACGGCGACAGCATCAGAAAGAGCAACGAGAAGCCGCTCTGCACGCTGAAGGCCTTTCTCGACAGGCACTGCGCCGACTCTATCAGTTGCGTGCACATCCTGCCCTTCTTCCCCTGGTCCTCGGACGATGGCTTCTCCGTCATCGACTATCGCAAGGTCGATCCGCAGCTCGGCGACTGGGACGATGTGCGTGCGCTGGGGCAGAAGTTCAGCCTCATGTTCGATCTCGTGCTCAACCACTGCTCCAAGCACAGCGACTGGTTCTCCGACTACATCGCGGGCGTCGCGCCCCACACCGACTACTTCATTGACGTCGAGCCGGGGACCGACCTGTCGCAGGTCGTGCGGCCGCGGCAGTCGCCGCTGCTCACGCAGGTGCAGACACGGCACGGCGAGCGCTGGGTGTGGACCACCTTCAGCGAGGACCAGGTCGACCTGAACTTCGCCAACCCGGATGTGCTGCTCGAGTTCATCGACATTCTGCTGGGCTATTTCGCGGCTGGGGCGCGCATCATTCGCCTCGACGCCATCGCCTACCTGTGGAAGCGCATCGGCACGAACTGCATTCACCTGCCCGAGACGCACGAGGTCGTCAAGCTCATGCGCGACATCGTCGATCTGGTCGATCCGCTGCTGCTGCTGCTGACGGAAACCAACGTGCCGCACGCGGAGAACGTCTCGTACTTCGGCGACGGCGACGAGGCGCACATCGTGTACAACTTCTCCCTGCCGCCGCTTGTCCTGCTGGCGCTGCAAACCGGCTCGGGCGCGCATCTGACGCGCTGGGCGAAGGAACTCAGCGATCCGCCCGACAACTGCACCTATCTGAACTTCACGGCGTCACACGACGGCATCGGGGTGAGGCCGCTCGAAGGACTCGTCGACGCCGAGGAGCGCGACTGGCTGGTCGAACGCGTGCAGCAACTCGGCGGACAGGTCTCCAGCAGATCGAATCCGGACGGCACGGCCAGCCCGTACGAACTGAACATCACCTACTTCGACGCGATGGGTCGGCCGGGCGAGGATGACCTGACGCTCAAGATCAGGCGCTTTCTCTGCTCGCAGGCGATCGCGCTGGCGCTGCGCGGCATCCCGGCGATCTACATTCAGAGTCTCGTTGCCGCCTCCAACGACATGGAAGGCCTGCGCCGCCTCGGCTACGCGCGGGCGATCAATCGACACAAGTGGGATGAGGACGACCTGCGCGGCAGGCTCAAGAACCGGAAATCGCAGCATGCGCGCGTGCTCAACGCCTACAAGCACATGCTGGCAGTGCGACGCGAGCAGGCGGCGTTCCATCCCGACGCCCCGCAGCGCGTGCATGATCTGGGCGAGGCGGTGTTCGTGATCGAGCGCCGCGAGCGCGAGAGCGATCGGTCGCTCTTCTGCCTACACAACCTGACAGGCGACCTCGCGGAGGTGACGTTGCCCGGCGCGCCGGGGCAATTGCGCAACCTGCTCGACGCCGACGCCGCCCCGGTGCAGGACGGCGCCTGCCGTCTCGGCCCCTACGAAGTCGCATGGCTGGCGGCGGAGTGAGCGACTCGCTCCCTCTTGAGGGGCTCTCCCCGAGGGCGATTCCGAACTCACCCGCGTGATTGCGATTTGATCGCTTCAGTCTGTTCGGTTTTGGTTCGCGTAACGGGTGCCGCGTGGTAGAGTTCAGCAGTAGCCCCACCGGGGCAAGAGAGGAGGTACCGGTGAACACACCTGCGAGCCGCTGTCGGACGATCACGACCGCCCTGGGGCCGTTCTACATTGTGCAGTCGCCCGCGGGGATGGTGACGACGACCTGGGATCGGCCGGGTGAGGCGAGCGAGGATGCATCGCTGCAGCCGGCCCTGGCGGCGCAGCTCGCGCGCTACTTCGCGGGTGAGGATGTGCAGTTCGACGCCTTCCGCGAGCCGACCGGGACGGCGTTTCAGCAGCGGGTGCGGCGGGCGTGCCTGGCCATTCCGCGCGGCGAAACGATCAGCTATGCAGAGCTTGCCGAGCGCGCGGGCGCCTCGCGCTCAGCCGCCCGGGCTGCGGGGCAGGTGATGCGAACCAACCCGCTCCCCGTTGTGATCCCCTGCCATCGTGTGATCGGGTCGGACGGCGCGCTGCACGGCTACGCCGGTTCGCAGGATGCGGACGGCGGGCCGCTGACGACCAAGCGCCGCCTGCTCGAACTGGAGCGCGGCCAAGGCGCCCGTGCCCACGTCACGTGACGCCTCAGATCGCGAGGAGCGAATCGCTGTTGCGTCTGCTACGGCAGCACCTGCACGTCGTGCGGGCCCGTGCCGGTCTCGATGCCATAGGTCGTGTCGACCAGCCGCGGCTTGCCGTCGATCTGCTGCACTTCCCAGATGGCGACGATGTTCTCGTCGTAGCCCGCGACGAGCACGTGACCGCCATCCGGCGTGAAGGTCACGCTCGTCGGAATCAACTCGGTCGGCACCTCGGTGAGGATCTCGAGCTGCCCGTTGCCATCATGGTGCAGCAGGTGCAGCAGTCCCATGTCGGTGGCGTTCGGCGTGTTCTCCGCAGGCAGCGGCACCAGGCCGCCTTCGGCGTTGCCGACCGCAATCAGCGACCCGTCCGGCGAAATCGCGATGGAGGTTGGACTGCGGCCGACCGAAGCGGACCCGATCCGCTCGTGCCGCGCCCCCGACTCCATGATCTGGTCGATCTTGTACACGGAGACGAAGCCGACCGAAGCGGACTCGAACCAGCCGGTGCGGAAACTCCAGGCAAGGTCGGTGGTGAAGAACAGGCGGCCGTCAGGCGAGAAGACGCCGGTGAAGGGATACGGCGCGCCCTCGACCGGCTCGCCCCAGGGGGCGATCTCGATCATGTCGTTCACGCCGTTGCGCTCGAACGTGAAGAACGCCGTGCCTCGATAGCCCGGCATGCACACGGCAAAGCCCCGCCCCGAGGGGTGCCAGCGGATGCAGCTTGGCCGCCTCGGCTCGGCGTCATCGCCGAAGACCGGCGTGGCGACGGCGTCGACGATCCTCGGGCCGTCGAGCGTCAACACGAGAATCTCCTGCGACTGGCGCATGCCCACCAGCGCCACGTCGCCAGCCGGGTGGATCGCCACCGTCAGCGCGCCCTGATCGTCCGTGAAGGGATACACCTCGCCGACGATCGGATGCATCGGATCGCTCAGGTCAACGGGCACGACGCCGGTCGCCGCCACCACGCCGCCGCTCGATGCGGAGAGATCAAACGGACGCCCTTCATCGTAAACCAGCACGAGCGCGAAGGAGCCATCCGGGGCGATGTCCATCGGCTGGTTCGGTCCGCCGACCGCCGTGGGCAGAGGCACCTGCGACACCGGCAGCATCTCATCCTCTCCCAGCGGCAGGCGCACGACCGTCAGCGTGTCGCCTGCCTCCGTCTCTGCGGGTCGGCGGCGCGCCTCGGGATATTTGGCGAAGGCCGGATCCGCATCATCCAGCGTGATCAGGTACCGCCCGGCAAGCGGCGGCATGCGCTCAGCCTCCGGACTCTCGTAGTCGTACGCCGGGAAGACGCGCGTCGTCGCCTCCCCGCCACGACCACCGCACCCTCCCAGCACCACTGTCAACGCGACCATCCCTGCCACTGCGGCTGCCTTCATCATGGCGTCGGCTCTCTTCCTGATTCGAGGTGAACACATCTGACCAGCTTATCAAGATCCAGGCTCGCGCCCTCAATTGCAATCCGCCGCGCCGGGCCGCGCACCGCGCGCAGAATGCCGATCAGCCGCGACAGATCCGCGGGCAGCGGCGCCTCGAACCGCATCACCTCGCCGCGGATCGGATGACGGATCTGCAGCAGCGCCGCATGCAACGACTGGCGTTCATGGTGCAGCCCGGCCCGTGGCTCGAGCGCCTCGGGCAGCTCGATGTCCGTGCCCAGATCCGCGAGTGTGAGGATCTTGCCGCCGTACATGTCGTCGCCCACGATCGGATGGCCCAGGTGCGCCAGGTGCACGCGGATCTGATGCGTGCGGCCGGTCTTCAGCTCGAGTTCGACGACGCTGAAGCCGCGGTAGGTCTCGAGGAGGCGATAGATGGTGACCGAGGGCTTGCCCTGCTCGTCGTGGCGTACGACGCGCTTCTCGCGATACCCCTTGTCGCGCCGCGGGTGTGGTCCGATCGGCAGGTCGATGACATCAGCAGGGGGATCGGGGACGCCTTCCACGACGGCGATATAGCGCTTGTCCGGCTCGCGATTCTCGAACTGCCTGCCCAGCTTCCAGTGCGCCTCTTCCGTCTTCGCCGCCACCAGCACGCCCGTCGTATCGCGATCGAGCCGATGCACCACGCCCGGGCGCGCGAACTCCTCGCCAACCGGCGAAAGCTGCCCGCTGCTGCGATGCTGAAAGTGCCAGGCGAAGGCGTTGATCAGCGTGCCGGACTTCTCGCTGCGCGCGGGGTGCACGATCAACCCCGCCTGCTTGTTGATGACGATGAGGTGCTCATCCTCGTAGAGCACGTCGAGCGGAATCTCCTCCGCGGGAATCTCCCGGCTGGGCGGGGGCGGCACGTGCACGCGAATCAGATCCCCCTGCTTGATCGAAGTCGAGGGCTTTCCCGGACGGCCGTTGATCTCCACATCGCCCTCGCTGATCAGCCGCTGCAGCGCGCTGCGGCTCATGTACGGAATGCGGTCCGCGAGGTACTTGTCGAGCCGCTTGCTCAGCAGCTTGCGCACCTCGAAGTGGACGAAGACCGGCTCACCGGCGTCGGCGTGCTCCTCGTAGAACTCCGCCACCAGCGCCGGGTCGAGCGTTCCCCCACCACTCAGCAGTTGATCGAATGACGCGCCTTCCGCATCGGTCATGAACCCGATCCGTCAGCTCCGCCTGGGTCGCCCGCTCCGTCACCGTCGCCGCCCGACTCGGTACTCTCCGTGGTGTCAGCCGGCGGCTCGCCCGGCTCGTCAGGACGACGCAGCAGGGGCGGCGGGCCTTCCTCCTCGCCGCCGGGCTGGTTCAGCATCTCCTCGAAGACCGACAGCGGCGGGGCGTCGTCCGTGCCCCCGCCCGGCAGGTTCAAGTCCGGCAACCGCGGCTGCGACGGAGCCGGTACCGGCAGCACCACGTCATGCAGCGACTCCAGCGTGTCCAGCCGCTGCTGGGCAAGCTGCACGTGCAGCGGGTACAGCCCCTCCGCCTGCGCCTTGACCTCGCCATAGAAGCCGGCAGACGTCTCGAACTCGCGCTTCTCTTCCGCGACCGCCGCCCGGCCGTAGAGCCCCTCGATCACGAACAGCCGCCGCGCCGGATCGGCGCCGGCAAGCTCGACGACGCGGGCGTACAGCTCATCCGCCGCCGCGAGATACTCGGCCCGCTGCTCGTCGGTGAGGCGATCCTGCTCGGCCGTTTCTCCCTGCCAGAGCACCTCCGGCCGGTTCATGGCGTCCATCGCCGCGACTTCAGCGAGCCCCAGCCGCACGAAGTTCAGGTACTGGTCCGCCGCATCGAGCAGCGCCTGCAGGCGCAGGCCCACCCGGCCGTCGTACTTGTTCGCCACCTCGATGAGGTTCTGGGGCCCCAGTTCGGCGGCGGTGGTGTAGTCGGCCCAGGCGTCGTTCTCGGCGTTGATCTGGTAGCTGTGCCACCACTTCTGGCCGACGATGCCCACCGCCACGAGGAGGATGATCAGCGTGAACTTGTCGCTGTGCTTCTTGAGAAACTCGACGAGTTCCTCATTGATGCGCGATTCCTCTAGGCCGGCGCCTTCCTTGATTTGATCCAGGCGTTTGTCCATGGGGTCCTCGAATGGCGGGAGCGGTCGAGCCCAGTAGTCTACGCGCCGCGCCCAGCCGCCGCAATCAGCCGCTCGTCAAAGAGCCAGGGGCCGTCCCACGCCAGGTCCGCTGCCGGGAGCAGCCGCTCACGCACCGCCGCCGCCAGTTCGGCGAGTCCCGCGCCCGTCAAGGCTGAGCAGCGGACCACGCCGGCCGGAGGCGCGACGGCACCAGCGGACAGGAGATCCGCCTTGGTCTCGACGAAAAGGTCCGCCTCCCGGCCCGACGGGGCGTGCTGGGCCGCGCGGCCGCTCTCCCGAGCCGCGATGACCAGGTCCGCCCGCGCGACGAGTTCAGCCGCGATGTGCTGCGCCTCGGCCTCGATCGGATCGGCGGCGGGCGGCGCTCCTGCCTCTCCACCCTCATCTTTCCGAAAACGATCCCGCGGCTCATTTCCGGGCTGATCTTTCCGAAAACGATCCCGCGGCTCGTCTTCGGTGGGGCCGCCCGGTGTGTCGATCCACTGCACGATCAAGCCGCCCAGATCGATGACCGCCCCGACGTAGTCGCGCGTCGTTCCCGGTTCCGCCGCTGCGATCGATGCCTCGCGACCGGCCAGCGCGTTGGTCAGCGTGCTCTTGCCGGCGTTCACCGGGCCGACGAGGGCGACCAGCGGCGGCCGCAGCAGGCGATCCAATGTCCCGGCCCGCCGCCGCACCTCCGCAAGCGAATGCGCCTCGGCGTCCCACCCACGCCAGCGCCGCGGCTGATCCAGCAGCAGCGCCAGACCCGCCGGACTTGCCAGCCGCGGCAGCCCCGTGAGCATCAGCGCCTCGACTTCGTCGGCGGCC
>CAZZPX010000144.1:0-7373 GCA_964655955.1 uncultured Phycisphaerales bacterium
GCCCGAAGTAAGCGGTCAATTCCTTCGCTGGATCCTGCCACAGTCACTCCCTGGCGAGATGACACATTGCCTACCCACGCCAGCTTACCCAGCGCTACCCTCGTAATGAATCGAAAACCACACGATTTAGGGGATTTTCTCACCTGAACCGGTCAGGAGAGCGGCAGGTCCGATTCCCCTTCAGCCACCTCTTCCCGGCTCAATGTCGCCCGGGTTCGGCTCGGCATCATCGCGCCACTCCGCCGCCCGCTGGCGCAGCGTCTGCTTCGAATCCGCAACGAGGCGCTTCAACTCCACCGAATGGACGGCTGCGCGCGGGAGCACGGTGACCAGGCTGTCCACTGCCTCGCGGATCTCCTCCGGCGAGGGCAGTCGCTCCATGGCGGCGACGTCCTGCTGCTCACCTTCGGCGCTCTCGGTCAGCGTGATCACGCCGCAGATCGCCCGCCGCTCCAGCGCCCGTCGATCCAGGCGCACCGCTTCCCAGTTCCGTTCGACAAGCTGGGTAAGGTACGCGCGGATCGCGGCGTCGACGTTTGCCTGTCGCAGGACGGAGCGGGCGGCATTGGCGATGAGGATCCCGGCTGGTGTCGGCAGTTCACCGCTGAGCAGGTCGTCAAGCGCGACGCTGACAAGATCGCCGCGCAGGCCCTTTTGGGGCAGAATCCGCTGCTTCCATTCCACGAGGGCCCGGCCGAGGGCTTGCAGTTCGTCGGTGCTGGCGTCGCGCCTGGGGATGACCTCGCAAATGAGTTGCACAAAAACCTCCTGCGTGGCGGTAGGGGTGCTGGTGCCTGGTCATAGTCTAGCCGAACCGCCTGGGTGCGATCCCGTGCGGGAAAGCCCGTTCCTCAGATCGGCTCGGTGGTCCGAAAAGCGCCTAGAATCGGCTGCACCTGCCGTTCGTCGGCAAATCGTGCTGGCCTGATTGCCGAGAAAGAGTACGCTGCATTGGGTGAGCCGCGGGGACGCCGCCGCTCGATTCCGCTGGGAGAGAGAAGATGCGCATGAAACCGAGCCTTGTGTCGCTGCTGTTCGCCGCCGGCCTTACTCTGGTCGCGCCGGGCGCCCTCGCAGAGGGAACCGGTGAGGAGGCGCTGCTGATCATCGATCCGTCAAGCCCGCAGTCGATGTACGTGGGCAACTACTACAAGGACGCCCGCGGCATTCCCGATGCGAACGTGCTCTACATGGATCCGGCGGCCGCCAACTACGCCGCCTTCGCCGAGGCGAATCTGGACGGGCTCTTTGGCACACTGGCGAACCGCGGCCTCGCGGAACGCGTGGACTTCATCATCCTCGGCCCGGGAGCGCCGTTCTTCATCAGCGCGGTCGGTTACGTGACCGACAATTGCTCGCCCGTGCGCCGCTTCGCCCTCTCTTCCGCCTACACGATGGCGTTTCTCAAGGATGATCTGCTCGATCCGCCGGTCGCGGTGACCTGGCAGAACGGCTACTACAGAGCCATCTCCTCCCTGCCCGCCTTTGACAGCTCCATAGCGTGGCTTGGCGGCCAGCCCAGCGACGATCCCAATGCGCGACGCTACTTCATCGGCGCCATGCTCGGCTACGACGGCGAACGCGGCAACACGATCAGCGAGATCATTGACATGATCGATCGCAGCGTCGCTGTCGACGGCACACACCCTGCCGGCACCTATTACTTCATGAACAACGAGTCCGACCCGGCGCGCAACGTGCGCGCCCCGCAGTTCTCCGGAGCGGTGAACGACATCCTGCTCTACGGCGGAGATGCCGAGATCATCGACGGCGTGCTGCCGGTCGGCAAGCACGACTGCCTGGGAGTCATGACCGGCGCGGCGAATCCCAACATTGACGGCGGCGACTTCACGCTCCTCTCCGGGTCCTTCTGCGATCATCTCACGAGCTGGGCCGCGACATTCGACAACGGATCGCAGACCAAGATGTCGCGGTGGATCGCCAAGGGGGCAAGCGGCACGGCGGGTGCGGTCGAGGAGCCATGCAACTACACGGGCAAATTCCCCCGCGCCGATCTGCATGTGTACGCCTACATCGGCGCGACGCTGGGTGAGTCGTACTTCCGCTCCACGGGCTTCGTGCCCTTCCAGATGCTCTTCACGGGCGATCCGCTCACGCGCCCCTTCGCCTACATTCCCACCTTCACGATTTTCAACGAGCCGACCAACCCCGTCTCGGGGGACGTCGAGTTCATCGTCAGCGCCGACACCGCCAAGCCCGCAGCCCAGATCGACCGCCTCGATGTCCTCATCGACGGCGAGTTGGTTCAGACTTTGAGCGGCGGCACCAACCTCATCAGCATCGACTCAACCGCGCTCAGCGACGGCTACCACGATCTGCGAATCCTCGCGAGCGACAACAGCGAACTGAAGACCGCCGGACGCTGGCAGAAGGATCTCTTCGTTGACAACGGCGGCGAGTCGGCGTCGCTGAGCGTGGACAGCGCCAGCGGCGACCTGAGCACGCTCTTCACCTTCACATACAACGTGCAGGCGGCGAATCTCGACGAAGTGCGGTTGGTGCAGGCCGGGCGCGTGCTGGCGTCGTCACAGACCGGCGCCGGCCAGTTCGTGATCTATGGGCAGTCACTGGGCGCGGGCCCGGCGACCGTTCAGTTGCACGCACAGCAGACGAACGGCGAAGTGATTCGCAGTGAGCCGCTCGTACTGGACATCGCCTTTACCGGCGGCACGCCCAGCGGGGCAGCGCCGGTGAGCTTCGGCTACAGCCGGACCCTGCTCGCGGATCAGCCTTTCGTGCTGGAATTGCCTGCGACATTCGACGATGATCCCGCGGATGCGACGTTCGAGATCGTGGCGCAGCCGGCGCAGGCGACCATTCACCCGGACGCGACGGGCGGCTACCGCATTCTCGTTCCCGATCCGGGCGCCTCGGGCGCCGATCAGCTCACGTTCAAGGTCACGACTCCCTCGGGCGTGTCGCAGAACGCCACCATCACCTGGACCTACGACGCCGGCGCGACGTTGCCCGGGGATCTCAACGGCGATGGCTGCGTCGACCAGTCGGATCTCGGCATTCTCCTCGCCGCCTATGAGGTCGACGACGGAGGCGACATCGACGGCGATGGCGACACAGATCAGTCCGATCTTGGGGTGCTGCTGTCCAACTATCTTGTCGGCTGCTAAGACCTCGGCGCGCCCCGTCAGCCGCTCGCGTGTCGTGCTCCGTAGTAGAAGAACTGTCCCCAGCCGATGGTGAAGATGAAACAGCCGTACAGCGCGTGCTCGACGCTGGCGAGCAGTTGTGATCTGCTGCGTTCGTAGGTCGAGGCGAAGAGAGCGCCTCCGATGAGCGTCAGCGCCGGGGCGATGAGCGTGCCGAAGACGATGTGCATGAAGGAGAAGGCGACGGCGGACGCAGCGATGCGCATCCAGGGCAGCGGCAGCAGCGGGCGGTAGCGGTGGAACAGGAAGGAACGATAGATCAACCCCTGTGGATAGACCGAGAGGAGCGGATACAGCAGCATCACGACCGCCCAGATGACCGGGGCGCGTCGCACAAAGCTGAAGAGAAAGTCCGGCGTGGCGATGACGACGAGTCCGGCGAGCAGCGCCGCCGCCAGCCCGAAGCGCATCGCGACGCGCCTCGCCATGGCGCGCGTGGCGTCCCCTTTCCCGAGGGATCGCGCGGAAAACGTGCGGCTCGCAAGCAGCGCCACCAGGCAGATCGCGGCTCCCTTCCACAGCACAAGGAGCACGTTGCCTGGGAGCAGCCCGTACTCGACCGCCAGCGGCACGCCGAAGAACAGAACGCAGAACTCGAGCCCGAGCAGAAACAGGCGAAGCGAACGCGCCACGGGAAGCAGCCGCCGTGCCTTCATGCTCCGCGCTCCCGGCGCAGGAGGAAGTAGAGCGCCCAGCCGCCGAGATGCACGAGCAGGATCGCGAGCGTCACGAGTCGAAACGAGAGTTTGCGGTTCTTGTGACGCAGCACCTGCTCGGCCACGATCGCGCCCGGGACGCCGCCGCAAAGCGCCAGCAGATGCAGCGTCGATTCCCTGACGCGCCACCCGCCGCGCCGCGAGCGTCGCTTGTCCACCGCGTATGCGGCGAACGTCAGCAGGCTCAGGATCGTGTAGACGGCGAGGATGTAGAGCATTGGGCGGGAGAGTAGAGGATGAACGGTGAGTGACGACGGGGAAGCGATCTTAGTGAGGAATGGAGTATGAGGAATGTCGAAGGGGCGTATGTGAGTGGGCAGGAGCTCATTGGGCGAGTTCGCCTGATCTGCTTCTCTCTTCGCGCAATCCGTGTACTCTACGTCTGACTCAGCCCCTGGGGATCGTCAGTCCGCGCGCCCGCGCAATTTGTCCGCAACTTCTGCGATCCATTCGTCCGGCGGCAGGGCGTAGGGACGGAATTTTTCGGCAACGCCTTGCTCCTCCGAGTAGTAGAGCGCACGTTTCAGACCCAGCCTGGCGGCGAGCGGCGCATCGATCAGGAAGCTCGAATCCGCCTGGCTCATCTGGAAGAGCACGCGATTCTCGAACTCGCGCAGGGCGCTGCGGTCCAAGCTGCGCTCGATGGTGTTCACCGTGTCGCACCAGGCGAGGACGTGAATGCCCAGGCCAGGCCCTTCGCGCAGGATGTCCGCGAGCAGCTTGTCGGGCTTGGCGCCGCCGCCCTTGCTCTCATCGTCGAAGGAGAAGCTAAAGTCGCTCTCGCTTCGCCTCAGATCGCGGAAGCGCTGCAGCGCGTTGATGAAGACATAGATTGACGGGGCGTGCGCATCGTCCGCAGCCCTGCGAGCGCCCAGTTCATCGTTCAGCGCCGCGAGCACTTCCGGCACGTCGCGATAGCTGACATTTCTCGCCTCGTGGGGCAGGCGTTCCGCGATGCGCTCGAGCGTCCCCGCGTACGGCGCATCGTGCGGACTGCCGTCGAGAATCACGAATTTCGCCGCGGGCATCGCTCCACCGGTCCTCGCCGGCTGCTGCACGGCCAGGCTCAGCAGCATCGCCGCGAGCATGTCGTTCGCCACGTCGTCGCGCTGCCCGACCATGAGCAGATTGGCTCCGCCCTGCCTGCGAAACGCGACCGCGGTCGGGTCCTTGATCGCGATCGCCTCGCCCAGGTACGCGCGGGGCACGGCGGGTTCGCCGGGCCAGTCGCCGTGCTCGAGCAGGCGACGCAGCCAGCCATTCCTGCGCAGGTCGGCGGGGACGTTGCCCTCGAAGACGATTTGCCCGCTGTATGCCTCCCCATCGACCTCCTGCGCTTCCGCCGCGACACGACGCAGAATCATCTTGCGATCGCTGTCAGCGATCCAGGCGACCTGGAAGGGGCTGTTCCCCTCGACCGCGCCGCTGGCATCGTTGTAGATCGCTTCGCCGGGGCGTGAAAGCAGGCGGGCGGCGGCATTGTCATCGCTCATGATCAGGTATGAATCCGCCTCACTGCACTGCAGCGCGATGCGCACCGCCATCTGCCCCAGTGTGCTGCGCGCCAGCGAATAAGCCCCGGCGAGCGTCTGCGAGCCGAGCAGTACGTGGATGCCGAAGGCGCGGCCCTGCCGCACCAGACGATCGAGGAACAAGGCCGCATCCTGGCCGACCTTGTCATCCTCGACGAAGAACTCCTGGAACTCGTCGACGATGAGCAGGATGCGGGGCATGCGCCGGTCGGAATCGAGTCGGCGATACGCGGCGACGTCCTGCGCGCCCAGTCCGCGGAAGAGATCGCCGCGCCGCTTCAACTCCGCATCGAGCCGTTGCAGGACGCTCAGGCCGAATTCGCGATCGCTCTCGATGGCGACGACGCGGGCGTGCGGGAAGGCGTCGCTGCCGTACGGCTTGAACTCCACGCCCTTCTTGAAGTCGACGAGGTACAACTCGACCTCATCGGGGCTGTACCACAGCGCCGCAGAGGAGATGATTGCGTGCAGCAGCGTTGATTTGCCCGAGCCGGTCTTTCCGGCGATGAGCGTGTGCTGTGCCGTGCCTCGCCCCAGCGTCATGTACTGCAGTTTCTTGGCGCCGGCCCGGCCGAGCGGAATGCGAAACGCCTCGGCGGAGGACGCGGACCACTGTTCGTCCACGCGCGGCGCGATCATGTCGAAGGGCACCTGCACCGGTCCCGCCTCCAGCGCCGCCGCACCCACCTTGTTCAATACGCTGGTGAGGAGTCGGTCCGGCGGCACGGGGTCGACGCGCAGGGGAAAGTGCTTGTGCGCCTCGTCCTGCCAGACGAGCCGATCCTTCTCCCAGCGCAGGTGCGTCGAGTGCTTGCGCAGGTCGGCGAGTTGCAGCCCCTGCGGCACGCGCTGCCTGCTGTCGAGATGAATGAGCGTGTGCACCCCGCAGCGCGGGCCGCTCGACTGGATGCTCGCGAGTCGGCGGGCGGCGCTCTCGCTAAAGTTCACGGGAAAGTCCGCCACGACGAGGAAGCGGAAGGGCTCGGCGATTTCGCCCGCCTGCTCGTTGTAGTCCTGTATCGTCGCGAACTCGTTGCGCAGGTACTTCTGGATGACGTGCTCCATGTGCTCGCTGAGATCCGCGAGTCGCTGCTCGATGTGGCGGTTTTCCGTCCAGATCTTGCCGCCCACGAACGATTCGTCGTAGTCCGCAAGGTGCATGAAGCCCGCGAAGTTCTGCCCCAGACCCACCGGGTCGACGATCGTGAAGCGCACCTTGCCGGGCGGCAGGCTGGTCAATAGACGCAGCATGAACATCTGCAGCAGGGCGATGGCGTTCTCCCGGCCGGCTTCGCCCGTCTCGACAAGAATCGATGTGTCATCGGGAAAGCGCAACAGCGCCGGCAGCGCGAGTTGCGCGGGACCGGGCAGCCCCAGGTCCTCGCTCGCCGGCAAGCCCTGCGGCAGTTCCGCCAGGTCAACCGCGAGTTCGCCGAAACGAATCGCGAGCGGGAAGTCGTAGCGCGGCTGAAAGTCGTCCCAGACGGCGTCCGTCCAGGCCGGGAAGAGTTCGGCCGACTCGTGCCGCGACGCCTCGATGCGCTGGTATATCTCGCTCGTCTCGGCGCGCCAGCGGTCGCGTAGCTCGCGCCAGGCTCGAGCGTGCGACGCCTGCAGTTCGCTGAGTGCCTCGTCGTGTTCGCGCTCCGCCTCGCGCAGGGCGCGCTCGTGACGCCGGCGCATGTCAGCGACTTCGCGCTCGTGCCCAGCTTCGAGATCGTCGCTGATCTTTTCTCGTTCGGTGTTGATCTCGACCATGCGCTGCTTGTAGACCTCCGCGATGCGGCGCAGCCTGGCATCCGCCTCGGGCTTGATCCGCTGGCGCGCTTCGGCATACTCGCGCTTCGCGTCGGTGAGTTCGCCGTCGCGCACGCGGACGAGTTCCTCCTCCTCAGCCTGGCGGCGCTTCGCAGCGGCGTCGAGTTCGGCTCGGACCTGCT
>CAZZPX010000145.1:0-7372 GCA_964655955.1 uncultured Phycisphaerales bacterium
TGACAAGTTGAGAGTCCCTCGGAAGTCCGAGGCGCAGATCGAGGCGATCGGCAGGGCCTGCCGCATCGTCGCGCAGGCGCTCGACGCCGTCCAGGAGGCGGCCCGGCCCGGCGTGACCACGGCACAGCTCGGCGCCGTTGCCCGGGAAATCATCGAGCGGGCGGGAGGCACCAGCCTCTTTCGCGGCTACACTCGTGGAACCGCGCCGCCTTTTCCCGGTGATGTGTGCCTCTCCGTGAACCACGAAGTGGTCCACGGCATCCCCTCAGGGCGTATCATTGCCGACGGCGACGTCGTCAAGATCGACTGCGGGGTCCGCTACGAGGGATGGTGCGGCGACGGAGCCCGCACCTTGCTGATTGGGGCGGTCACGGACGAAGCCCGCCAGCTCGCACAGACCACCAGGAACGTGCTGGCGCTGGCGATTGACATGATGAAGGCCGGCGCTCTTTGGAGCGACATCGCGAAGGCCATGCAGACCGCGGCCTGCGACGCGGGATTCGGCGTCGTGGTCGACTACGTCGGGCACGGCATCGGCAAGGACCTGCACGAGCCGCCCAAGGTGCCGGCGTTCGCGACCGGTTGGGATTGGAGCCGCGACTTCGTCCTCAAGCCCGGCATGGTGCTGGCGATTGAGCCGATGCTCACGGCCGGCTCGCCACGAGTGGCGAGCCTCGATGATGGATGGACGGTGGTCACCAGGGATGGCAGCCTGGCGGCGCATGAAGAGCACACCGTCGCCGTCCGGGACTGGGGCATACAGGTCCTCACCCAGGCGTGAGACCGCCGAGCGCACGATCGGCTCGGCAAGGAGTAAATGAACGGTTGATGTCTACCAAGGAAGACAAGCTGGTCCTCGAAGGCGAGGTCGTCGAAGCCAAGCCCAACACCATGTTCCTGGTGCGCCTGGAGAACGGGCATGAAGTGCTCGCCTACATCAGCGGCAAGATGCGCATGCACTACATCCGCATCCTCCCCGGCGACCGCGTCACCGTGGAAATGAGCCCCTACGACCTCAGCAGGGCCCGCATCACCTATCGCCATTGAACCCCCGCACCGGCCCGCGGCCGGCGCGCGTGATTGGAAGTACTCGCCATGAAAGTCAAGAGCAGTGTTCGTCGGATCTGCAGCAGTTGCAAAGTCGTGCGGCGCAACGGCGTCGTCCGCGTCATCTGCAAGGCCAACCCCAAGCACAAGCAGCGCCAGGGTTGACCATCCCTCGTCCCCGCCCCGGCGGGCTCGTGAACCGCGACCGCATCGACTGAGAGCCAAGGAATAGACAAGCATGCCCCGTATCGCTGGTATTGACATCCCGGGCAACAAGAAGATCCGTTACGCCCTTCGCTACATCTACGGCATCGGACCGAAGTTCGCCGACGACATCATCCAGGCGGCGTCCCTCGATCCCGACAAGCGGGCCAACGACCTCAACGAAGAGGAAATCTCCCGCATCGCCGGCATCATCGACTCGGGCTTTCTGGTCGAAGGCGCCCTGCGCCGGTCCGTCAGCCAGAACGTCCAGCGCCTGCGCGACATCCGCTGTTATCGCGGCGATCGGCACCGGCGCGGCCTGCCGGTGCGCGGCCAGCGCACCCGCTGCAACGCCCGCACCCGCAAGGGCAAGAAGAAGACCGTCGCCGGCAAGAAGGGCGTCAAGGGCTGAGCAAGCGCCCGGCACGTCTGGAGCATTTTTTGTCGCCCGCGCGGCGACGTATGGATATTCACTGAACGCACCAATCGCGAGGTTCCTGTCCGCCTCCAGCGGAAGAAGGATCCGCCTGCAACGAGAGGTCACTGGTTATGGCAAAGAAGCAGCGTAAGGTCCGCCGCAACATTTCCCGCGGCATCGCCCACATCAAGGCGACCTTCAACAACACCGTCATCACGATCTCTGACACTAACGGCGAGGCCCTCTGCCAGGGCTCCGGCGGCACGGTCGGCTTCAAGGGCGCCCGCAAGAGCACTCCCTTCGCCGCCACCAAGGCCGCCGAATCCGTCGCCGCCAAGGCGCGCAAGTTCGGCATGAACGAGATCGAGATTCGGCTCAAGGGCACCGGGCCCGGCCGGGAGGCCGCCGCCACCGCCCTGGCGCACTCCGGGCTGCGCGTCAGCGCCATCGAGGATCACACCCCGGTGCCGCACAACGGCTGCCGCAGCCGCAAGAAGCGTCGAGTGTAACCGTCCACCCCCGGACGAATCGCCGCGGGAAAGAAGGCCTTCGTCGCCGCGCAGCAGGGCGGCTGAAGATTCCGATACCCCGCGGTCGCCCCAACAGGCTCTGCTGCTCACTCGGAGATCGCGATCATGAGAATTCGCTGGAGAGGTCTGGAACTTCCCTCACGCGTCGTTCCCGACACCGCACGAAACGACAGAATTTACGGCCGCTTCGAAGTCGAACCCTTCGAGCGCGGCTTTGGAACGACGATCGGCAACAGCCTTCGCCGCGTCCTGCTCTCCTCGCTCGAAGGCGCTGCCGTCACCAGCGTCAAGATCGAGGGCGCCGAGCACGAATTCAGTTCCCTGCCCGGCGTCATGGAGGACGTCACCGACATCATCCTCAACGTCAAGGGACTCATCGTCAAGATGGACGATGACAAGCCCCACATCATGAAACTCGCCGCGACCGGCCCCGGCGAGGTCACCGCCGAACTGATCGAGGCCGACACCTCCATTACCATACTCAACCGCGAACTCGTCATCGCCACCCTCACCGAGGAAGTCGACTTCGAGATGGAGTTCACGGTGAAGAAGGGGCGCGGCTACGTCCCCGCCAGCGAGCAGTACGAGTCGGAGGAAGAGGAAGAGCAGGAGATCGGCGTCATCCCCGTCGACGCGGTCTACTCGCCCGTCCGCCGCGTCCGCTACTCCGTCGAGGACACCCGCGTCGGCCAGAAGACGAACTACGACAAGCTTATTCTCGAGGTCTGGACCAACGGCACGAGCACGCCGGACATGGCCCTGGTCGAGGCGGCCAAGATCCTGCGCAAGCACCTGACGCCCTTCGTGCACTACTTCGACATGGGCGCCGAGCGCGTCAGCAGCGAAGCCGCCGCCGCCGCCGGCGTCGACGAAGAACTCATTCGCAAGCTGCAGAAGCCGATCGGCGAACTGGACCTGTCGGTGCGGGCCAGCAACTGCCTCGAGTCGACCAAGATCAACACCGTCGCCGACCTCGTCGTCATGGACGAGGCGGACCTGCTCAAGGTGCGCAGCTTCGGCAAGACGTCGCTGCGCGAGGTGAAGCGCAAGCTCGCCGACATGGGCCTGAGCCTGGGCATGGAACTGCCCGAGGGATACCACACCGCCACCAGCGCTCCCAGCCTGATGTAACGACCGACCTTTCGACGCGGCTGCGTGAGACTCGCCGCCGCGTCCTTCGTTCCGTAAGGAGATTCGTCATGCGGCACCGCATCGCCGGCAGAAAACTCAACCGTTCCACCGCCCACCGACAGGCCACGCTGCGCAACCTCGCGGCCGGTCTCTTCGAGCATGGCCAGATCGTCACCACCATGCCCAAGGCCAAGGCCGTTCAGCCTTTCGTCGAGCGGCTTATCACCATCGCCAAGCGCGGCGACCTGCACTCGCGCCGACTCGTGCAGTCGCGCCTGGGTGGCGACCGCAAGGCCTTCGTCTGGCTCACCGAAGAGCGCATCGCAGCCCACAAGCGCGAGAACCCCTTCTTCGATCTTCCCGACGCCGACGAAGTCCAGTTCAACCGCTACGGCGAAGTGCGCAAGGCCCCCAGCCTCGTCAAGCACATCTGCGAGAACGTCGCGCCGCGCTACAAGGATCGGCCGGGCGGCTACACCCGCATCATCAAGCTCGGCTCCAATCGCCTCGGCGACGGCGGCGACAAGGTGATGCTCCAACTCGTCGGCGAAGAGGAAGGCCCCGAACTCGGTGGCCAGGGCAGCCAGCGCCGCGCGATCGCCGACCGCCGCACCGCCTTCGCCGCGAGGCTGCGCAAGAACGCCGGCGCGGAGGAGAAGGCCCCCATCACGACCGAGGAGCCGCCCGCGGCAGAGCCGGCTGAAGCAGCGACTGCCGAAGCGCCCGCCGAAGAGCCGCAGACCGACGAGGCAAAGGGCGAAGCCGAGGAAGAGCAGAAGAGCGAATAGCGACCCCGCACGGGCTCGCCTTCACGACTATCTCAACCGGCGCCGCGCCCCGCGCGGTGCCGGTTTCTTTTGGCCCTGTCTGCGGCCACTCGTGCCCCTCGCGTCGCGGCTCGACACGAGGACTGGAGTCCGCGCGCCCTGTCTACGCTCCGCTCCACGTTCGCACCGCCGCCGCCGGATACCCCAGCCGGTTGCGCGCCGCCTGCGCCAGCGCCTCGGCGTGCAGTTCATCATGACACACCACGAAGAGCGCTGAGCCGCTTCCCGACAGGTGGGCCGGCGCTTCCGCCAGGTCACCCACGTCCAGCATGATCTCCGCCAGGTCCACCGCGATCGCGCAGGCCGGCTCCGTCAGGTCGTTGAACGGCCCCTCCTCGGCGAAGGGCCCTTGCGCCAGTTTGCGTACTCGCTCCGCGTCCACCGAACCATTGCCGCCCAGCACGTCGAACTCCCGGTAAACGCGTGCGGTGGGGCAGGCGAAGGGCGGCAGCACGAGCACCAGGTGCCGCTCCTGGTGCTCGGCCGGCTCGATGCGCTCGCCAAATCCCTCGACGATGGCCGACCCGCCGCGCAGCGCAAAGCCGACGTCGCTGCCCAGCCGCATGGCGAGGTCAAGCAGCGTCAGGTCGTCCAGCCCGAGGTCGAAGAGTTCGTTGCAGGCTCGCAGCATCGCTGCCGCGTCGCTCGACCCGCCACCCAGGCCGCTGCCCACCGGGATGCGCTTGCGCAACTTCATGCGGATCGGCAGCTTGCGCCCGAGATGCGCCTCGAGCAACAGGTGCGCCCGCACGGCGAGATCCCGGGAGATCGACCAGTCGATGTCGCTGCGTGACAGCGCCTCGGCGTGCCAGTCGATCGAGTAGAGAGACATGTTCTCCGGGTGCGTGCGAACCACCTCGAGTTCATCGAAGAGGTTCACCGTCACCATCCACGAGCAGATCGGATGTTTGCCCTCAGCTCGCGGGTCCGGCGGACCGACGGAGAGAGCGAGATTCACCTTGGCGGGCGCGAGCTGGAAGACCTGGTCCGGCATGCCGAGAGGATAGCGGCGTCGCATTCACCGGTCAGGACCACCTGCGTCCCCTCCTTACGAAGCAACGCCGCCTGGCCGCGCATCGAACCCATGCAGCGCACCATCTCGACTTCTCGGACCTTGGACGTTTTTCTCCGATTCCGCAGAGGAACGCCTTTCGCAGGACCGATAGCAGAGGTGGATACTCCGCTTCCCACCCTCCGGGAGAAGACCTCCATGCTCACCGATCGCCGGCGAAACGAACGGATCACCGTGGTGCGGCCCGCCAAGATGCTCAACTGCCGCTCCCGCAAGTACGTGCCCGTCGAGACCTGCAACCTCTCGCAGACCGGGGCCCTGGTGACGCTCGATCGCAGCCACCCGATCTGCCAGGGCGATGAGGTCCAGGTCGCCATCGACTGGTCCATGACGCCCGGCCTGATCACGAGCGACGAACTCGTGACCGGCGAGGTCGTGCGCGTCAGCGCCATCGACTACATCAGCCAGTCCGTGGCGGTGAGGTTCGTGCGCGGCCAGCTCCAGCAGCAGCAGCTCGAACGCGCCACCGTCCACGCCGTCGCCCAGCCCCAGGCGGCGTAACCCCCACCAGATAAGCGCGCATCGACACCCGGTCTAGCCGTGACCCGCAGGGAAGCGGCCTTGCGGTTTCATTCGCTCCATCGTGTTCCCCCGCTTCCCGCAGGGGAGCGCGTCCGCCCACGCGCATCGCTTCGCGCGCTATCCGCCGACGAACCGCTCGCTCACGCAGCAGCGGCTCGTCGAGCACTACTCACACACCTGGCCGTAGTACGTGAGCAGAATGCCCAGGTCGCTCTGGTCGGTGTCGTGGTCACCGTCGAGGTCGACGGCGGACCAGCCGGTGTCGCCCCAGGACTGAAGCAGTTCGTGCAGATCGTCGGCGTCGACGTCGCCGTCCTCATCGACATCGCCGACGCACTCGCAGACGTCCGCCATGCCGTTGCCGTCGTGGTCCGGGCCGGAAGGGCCCAGGGAGAAAAAGACGGCCGAGCCCGCGTCCGTGACGCCGTCGACTGGATCTCGCGGGGCCCCCAAGAGCGCGAAGGAGTCAGTCAAGGCGGCGCATGTTCCCATCTTTCCGTACGGGAGCACATCCGGCGACAGCAGTTGCGCGATCCTGCTCCACATTCCATCGTTGCCTCGCCGGAACAACCAACCCTGACCTGCCATCGGCCCTCGATTTCCCCACCCAATATCACCGGCGAGGAGCAAGTCACCGCAGACGGCAAGCGATGTGCCGAAGATCTCCTGCTCGGGAGTGTCGGACCCCGTCGCCAATCGCTGCGTTTCCACCCAGAAACCGTCCGGGCCGCGCTCGTAGACGTAGACGTACTGCGGCAGCCAGCCCGGGGAGCCAACAAACGCCGTATCACCTTCGATGGCGACGGCATCGCCGAAAGCATCGAGCGCCACGAGATCATCAGGCATGAGCTTCTGGCGCTCTTCCCACTCGCCATCATCGTTACGCTCAAAGATGAAGGCGGAGCCGGAGCCGAGGCCATGAGTCTGGTCGCCCGGCGCGCCGACCAGGATAGTATCTCCGGAAATGGCGACTGACCGGCCGAAGTCGTGCACGGTCGTCATGTCGGCGGGGCGAAGCAGGAGGCCCTCGCTCCAGCTCCCATCGTCATCCTGTTCGTATACGTATACGCCGTTGTGGTTGGGAATCGTGACAACGACCGTGTCGCCTTCCAGAGCCACGTCCTTCCCAAAGTGGTCGTTGACGGGATCACCGGGAGGGCGAAGCTCAGCGGAGAGCATCCATTCGTCGCCGAACCTGTCATAGATGTAACAGCGGCGATTCGCGGCAGTGATAGCGACACGATCTCCATCAAACGCGACTGCGTAACCAAAGCCGCCATTCGCACTTGGGGGATGAAAAGTCTTGACCCAGTCATACCCATCCGGGTTCACCCGCACCATGTAGACCTCTCCCTTGCCATACTGCGGGTCGTCATTCGTGTGGTAGCTTGTAATGAGTGCAAGATCGCTTTGCGCCGCCACTCGCTGGCCGATCGCATCCTGATATTGCGGTTCTTCGTGTACGAGGCGGGCGAACTGACATTGAGCGCTCGCGCACGGCGCAAGAGCGGCAACGGTGAGAAACATCAGCGCTAGCAGGGGGTAGGGTTTCATGACACGCCCAGCTCATCGTGCTTCATTGGCTGGTCCAGTACGACCGGTTCGCCCAGATGACTGACTT
>CAZZPX010000146.1:0-7366 GCA_964655955.1 uncultured Phycisphaerales bacterium
AGGGCGTGTACGGGTACGACAATGTCTCGCAGCAGTTCGTCTCCACCTGGATCGACAACCACAACACCGGCATCATGACCGGCAGGGGCGTCGAAACAGCCGACGGCAGGACCATCACCTGGACCTACACCTACAACTGCCCCATCAACAAGAAGCCCGTCGAGATGCGCGAGGTCGCGACCAAGACCGGACCCAACAGCAAGAAACTCGAGATGTACGGCGACGATCCCAAGACCGGCGAGCACTACAAGATGATGGTGATCGAGCTGACGCGCAAGGCCGGCGCCGGACACGACCATGACCATGATCACGGGCACGAGCATTGAGCGCCCGTGAAGAGTGACGAATGGCGACTGACGAATGACCGATGACGAAGGGTCGCGCAGGTGGCTGCGCCCCAGTTGGCCTCGCAGCGCCGCGGAGCGCTCCTGCGCGATCAGCGCAGGCAGCGCGCCGCGACGCTGCGGCGCGTCGGTTGAATCTTCCTGAGGATCTGAACAACGCATGCACGAAACGACGCGAACCAGCCTGCCTGTCTCAATCGGCCTGCTCATGCTGAGGCTCGGCCTCGGCATCTACCTCGCGACGCACGGCTGGGGCAAAATGCACATGGTCTTCACGGGTCAGTTCGATCAGTTCGGCGATCCGATCGGGCTGGGCAGCGGACTCAGCCTGGTGCTCGCCGCTTCCGCTGAGTTTGTGTGCGCGCTGTTCGTGGCGCTGGGGTTCGCCACGCGTCTCGCCGCGATTCCCATCGTCATCACGATGTGCGTCGCGGCGTTCGTGGTGCACGGCGGCGACCCGTGGACGATGGGTCGCGCCGCGGAGCTCTACCTGGATGGCGAGAGCGAGTCATGGGCCAGCAAGGAGCCCGCGCTGCTCTATCTGTTCCCCTACCTCGCGCTTGTATTCACCGGGCCGGGCGTCCTCTCGATCGATCATCTGATCTGGCAGCGCCGGCACAACCGCGTGCAGCGGGCGGCGACGAGCGAGGCGTGATCACTTCTTGCCGCCCCTGCCGCGGCGGTAGGGCTGCGGCGGCTGCTGCGTCAGACGACGCAGATCATCCTCGCGCAGGAAGCGCCACTGTCCGCGCGGCAGGTCGCCCAGCGGCAGCATGCCGATCCGCACGCGCTTGAGACCGGCGACGTCCAGACCCACCGCGGCGCACATGCGGCGGATCTGGCGCTTGCGCCCTTCGCACAGCACGAAGCGCAGCTTGTTCCTGTCGAGTTTGTCCACCCGTACCGCCCGCAGCGTCTCGCCTTCATCGCGGATCGGCCGGCGCAGGGCGGCAAGCTGCTCGTCGCTGACGGCTTCGGCCTCCAGCGACACCGTGTGGACGATGTATTCCTTCTCGACGTCGTGCGCCTCGCCAGTGAGCGCCCGCGCGACCAGGCCGTCCTGCGTCAGGATGAGCAGGCCCGTGGATTCGTAGTCGAGCCGGCCCGCGACGTGGAAGGTGTCGAGGCGGTCCTTGACTGTTGCCCATGCCTGCTGCGTCCACGCTTCACCCGGCGCTGCGCACGATTCCCAGACGATCAACTCGAGCGCCTCCTGTTGACCCGGCGCCGGGAGGTTGCTGACCGCCCCGGCAGGCTTGTGCAGCATGATCGTGAGCTGGCCGGCGAGTTCTCGGCGGCCCTCGGGGAGGATCTCGATCACAGCATCGGGCCGGATGAACAGTCCCGACGGCGGGGCCACCTCGCCATCCACCCTGACCAGCCCGGCTTCGATGAGCCTGTCCGCCTCGCGCTTGGCGCACAAGCCGCGCTGGGCCATTACTTTCGCAAGACGCTGCTGGTTGGCGGGGGGCACGGAGACCTCTGGGTTGGCGGAACGGACGACCGGCTCATCATGCGCCCGCCCCCGCCGCCCGGCAACCCCGCCCCTCGCGATGCCGCATCCGATCGTCTACGATGCCTCCCGATGCTCACCAGCCAGAACTTCGTCGGTATCGTCGTCGCCGCAGTCGGCCTGGCCGTGCTCATGGGCATGGTCGCCTACGCCGTGCTCTGGGAGCGCAGGGTCGCGGCCTGGATACAGGATCGCGTCGGGCCCAACCGCGCCGGGCCGCTTGGCCTGCTGCAGCCCATCTGCGACGGCGTGAAGCTGCTGCTCAAGGAAGACTACACGCCTCCCTTCGTCGATCGCGTGCTCTACACGCTCGCGCCCTGCTTCCTCTTCATCCCCGCGCTGATCGGCTGGGCCATCATCCCCTGGGGCGGGGCCTGGCACATGCCCGAGATGACGCTGCCCCTCATCGGTGAGATCGGCGGCTCGGTCGTCCAGGTCGCCGTCGCCGACATCAATATCGGCATCGTCTACCTCCTCGCCGTTGCCTCCGTTGGCGTGTATGGCACGGTGCTCGGCGGCTATGCCTCGAACAACAAGTACTCCTTCCTCGGCGGCATGCGCGCCACGGCGCAGATGATCTCCTACGAGATCCCCATGGGACTCTGCCTGCTGAGCATGCTGCTCCTCGCCGGCTCCGTCCGGCCGACCATCATCGTCGAGCAGCAGGCGCACGGCTGGCTCGGCTGGTTCATCTTCCACCAGCCGCTCGTCGCCATTCTCTTCTACATCTGCCTACTCGCCGAGGCCGGACGGGCACCCTTCGACCTCATCGAAGCGGAGCAGGAACTCGTCGGCGGCTACCACACGGAATACACCTCGATGCGGTTCGGCCTGTACTTCCTCGGCGAGTACGCGCACCTCATCGTCGGCTCGGCGTTCTTCGCCGTGCTCTTCCTCGGCGGCTGGCAACTCCTGCCCATTCCCGGCCTGATGACGGGCGAAGTGGGGATCGGCCTGATGCTGCTGCGCGTGGCGGTGCTCCTGGGCAAGGTCTTCGCGCTGGTGACGCTGGCGATGGTGGTCCGCTGGACCCTGCCGCGCCTGCGCTTCGATCAACTCATGCGCGTCGCCTGGCAGGCGGTGATTCCGCTGACGCTGATCGTGCTGGTAATGACTTCGATCATGGTGCGTCTGGGCCTGCATGACTGGGTCTGGCTGGCAAACCTCGTGCTGATCGCCGCGATCGTCGTGGTGCAGCCGCTCTTGCCGAAGGTGAAGACGAACGAGCGCCTGCCCCTGCGTGGCAGCCGCTTCAGCCCGCTGACGGATGAGAGCAAGGGCGGGCTCGGGCTCACGGATTGACCAGGTTCAGTCGGGGACGGAGACATCGGCCCCTGTGCGCGCGTGCGGAGAGGCGCGCTTCGCCATCGTCAGTCTGCTCTGGACGCTTCTACGCCGCGAGGTCGCCGGAGTCGTCGTCGTAGTCGAAGCCGTGCCATTCCTTGTCTTCACCGACGCGGTTGTGCACGCGGATGATCTGGGCGAGTTGCTTGCCGAACAGCGGCGCGATGGTCGCCATCTTCTGGGCCAGTTCCTCGGCGAAGGGATGCGTCTGATCGCGGAAGAGCACGACGACCGCGAGGCACTCGTCTTCGTGGCGGCAGGCGAAGGTGATGAGCTGGCTGTCCTCGACCCACGCCGCGTCATCGCCCAGCCAGGCGTGAAGCTGCTCGTTGGTCGAGTGCGTCAGCACGCGGGGGGCATCCTGGGCGCGGCTGGGAATGATGTCGGCGAGATGGTTGAGCAACGTATCCAGCGACTCGCGCGAGAGATCGTAATTCACGTACGCGCCGAGGCTGAAGTCGAGTTGGTTGGCGGGGAGAAACACCGCCGCGTTGGTCGGGCCGCTCACCCCGAGGATGAACTCCAGCACGCTGCGCAGGCAGGACTCGATGTCCAGTTCCTGGCGCACCATCGCCTGGAACTCGCTGGCGAGCGTCACCTGGTTCATCTGCTCGGCGAGGCCGTGGTATGCCGTCACCATGTCGTTGCACAGCGAATCGAGTTGCTGGGTGACCTCGCGGCGGGCGTCGTTGAGTTTCCGGCAGACGCGCTTGAGCTTGCGCACGCGCTGTTCCTGCTGCTGCCCGGCAAGACACCGCTGCAGGCAGCGGTGCAGGCGCTCGCGGAAGTCGGCGGGGTGGAAGCGCTCGCCGCTGAACGGGCCGACGAGGAAGTCGAGCGCGCCGAGCTGGAAGGCGACCAGCGCCTGCTCCAAGTCAGGTCGCTCGCTGACGAGCGCCACGGCGCAGTTGCCGGCGCTGGCGAGGTTCTGCACCGCCGTCTGCGACTCGGGGGTGAGCAGGGCGGTGTCGACGAGCGCCAGGTCGACGCGATGCTGGGCCACGACCTCGCCGGCGTCGTGCAGGCAGCGGGCGGCGATCAGCGTCACATCCTGGTCGTGCAGCGCCGAATCGACCGCGGCGAAGGTCGTTTCGCAGTCGGAGAAGAGCAGCACGATCATGCCCGATTCGGGCGGATCCGGCTGAACCGCATCGATGCTGGGAACGTTCAGGTCCGCTCGCCGGGACGGTTCGCCGTCGGTGAACTGCGGCTTGACGCTGCGTCGCTTGGCCATCTTTCCTCCGCTCGCCAGTCCGGCGCACGCCGGCACACAGGAACTCAGGCGGAGTCAGGCGGCATCAGGAACTGCGTTCTGCTCTTCCTCGGGCGATCGCAGCGGCAGAAGCACGCGTGCGCTGGCGCCTTGCCCCGGACGGCTGTCGATCTCGACGGTGCCGCCGTGCCCTTCGACGAGCCGTTGCGCCCGAGCCAGCCCCAGGCCTGCTTGCCGGCCGGCGGGCTTGGCGGAGAAGAACGGGTCGAACGCATGTTCCAGACAGTGGCGATCCATGCCGACGCCATCATCCGTCACTGTGATACAGAGTCGGTCATCCGCAGGAGCCGCTTGCACGTGCAGCGACACAAAACTGCGAGGCTGTGCCTCTCCTGCGTTCTGCAACAGCTCGGACAAGGCGGCGACGATCTGGGCCGCGTCGAGCAGCACCTCGGGTGAAGACGCGGGCACCTCCCGCCGAATCTCCACGTCCGGGAATCGCCGGTGAAACTCCGACACCACCCGCTCAATCAGCTCGTGCAGGTCCGTCGCCGCGAGTTGCGGACGCGGCGGCGAGGCGAACAGGTGCAACGCCGTGATCAGGTCGCTCAGCCGGTGCGCCTGCTCCGCGATCGCCTGCGCTTCCTCGCGACCGGCGCCCGCCTGCAGGCGCGAGGCGAGAAGCTGGCTGCGGCCGCTGATGATGGTCAGGGGATTGTTCATCTCGTGGGCGGCACCCTTGGCCATCTCGCCCAGCCGCGCCAGCGCCCGTGCCTCGGTGAGCTTGTGCTGCGTCTCGGCGAGGGCCCGATTCGCCTCGACGAGCTGCTCACCGAGTTGCTTGGCGCCCGTGTGCTGGGCGGCGGCTGCGACGGCGGCGGCCCAGGTCGAGGTCAGGCTCTGCAGCAGCGCCGCTGACATCCCCCCAGCCGCTTCGACGCGATCGTGCGCCAGGACGGCCGTCACGCCCCACGCCCCGTGCAGCGGCAGCAGATGCACGTCGCGGATGTCGACCGCGTCGCCGAGAAAGTCGGCGAGCCAGGGCAGAACCGACGCCGCCCGCATCGAGAGTTGACCCTCGCCGCTCAGGTCGGCGATGGTGGGACAGCCGCTCGGCGGCGCAACTTCCTGGCTGCGAGAGAGCCGACCGTCCGAGGTGAACTGGTAGACCTGCCAGTCCTCCTCGCCGCGCCCCTGGTAGAGCATCACGTACAGCCCCTCGCCGAACAGCCCCGCCGCCGAACGCGTCACTTCCGCCAGCGTGGCGAGCACGGAGCGTCCCGGGGAGGCGGCGGCGTGAAACTCGGTAATGGCGCCCAGCACCCGCGCCTGCTGCACCGACTGGCGCGAGCGCTCCTGAAGCAGGTTGTTGAGTCGCCCCAGCGCCTGGTTCGCCTGGCCGATGCTGCTCAGGAGCATTGCTTCACCGGGCGATTCGTCGAGGCCGATCGCCTGGGCCTGCTCGGCGACGGAGCGATGCAGGTCGGCGCTGATGCTGCGCACGAGGTCCGGATCGAGCCGGGCGTCGCGGGCGACCTCATCGAGATCTTCGCCGCGCTGCTGGTTGCCTGAGAAGCCGATGTGCTGCTGCCGCACGACCAGATCCGCGACCGTGACAAGCGCGATCAGGTCGCGATGGTCGAGGTCCGGAAGCGCTTCGTACGGCTGGCCGTGCAGCCAGATCACGTCCTGGAGCACGTGCGTCAGGCGCCAGTATTCGGCGAGGCGCTTGCCGGCGGTGTGGTGGTCGACGCCGATCACGCGGCGTTCGATCTCCGCCATGCCCACCTGGTATTGCTCGGTGAGCGCAAGGACGCGATCCATGCTGCGGGGCAGGATCAGGTCAAGCGCCGCCTTGCCGAGATCGTGCAGGAGGCCCGCAACGTAGGCCTCTTCCGGCTGGGGCAGGTCGGCGGGCCTGCGGGCGAAGCGGCCGTCGCGCGCGGCGCGCAGATGCGCCTCGGCGATGAGGCGCGCCGCCGTGGCCACGCCCAGGCTGTGCCGCCAGAACCCCGCGCGGTCGAAGCGATGCGTTCCCTCGGGCGCCTCTTCGCGATCCGCCGCCGCCTGCCGCAGCGTCTCGTAGACCTGCAGCGACAGCACGGCGCTGCGCAGGGCATCCAGGCCGAGCAGCACGACCGCCAGCTGTACGGTGGAGACGGCCCGGGCCCTGCCGCGATGCAGGGTGCGGCAAAGCTGCAGCAGGCGCGTCGTCAGCGCCACATCCGCTGACACGAGGCGCACGATCTCACTCACGTCGGCATCGTCGTCCGCGGTCACCTGGAGCAGGCGCACGGCGACGGTCGAGAGCGTGGGAAGAGAATCAATCTGTTCGAGAATGAGATCGACGCGGCGATTGGCGCCGCGCTCGCCCGGAAGGGCGGCGTCGCGCGGGCGCGAGGTCGCCGGTTCGCGCCAGGTTGGACGATCGGCGTCGGGCATGCTCGCCTCCCCGTCTCGCGCTGCTCAGGACACGGGCGCCAGATCCAACAGTTCGTGAATGCGCTCCATGAGTGCGTCGATGTTGAAGGGCTTCTTGACGAAGTCGTCGGCGCCCGCCTTGAGCAGTCCGTTGACTTCTTCCTGGTTGACCACGCCCGACACGCAGACGATGCGCGTGCTCTTGAGATTGGGGTTGCTGCGGATCGCCTTGCAGACGACGTTGCCGTTGATGTCCGGCAGCATGTAGTCGAGAATCACCAGGTGCGGGCGGAAGGACTCGGTCTGCAGTCCTGCGTCGTAGCCGGTGGTGGCGGTGCGCACATCGAAGCGGCCGTCGCGCTCGAGGACGTCGACGAGCAACTCGAGGATCTGCTCGTCGTCGTCGACCACGAGCAGGCGCCGCTTGCTGCCCTCGAGCTGATCGAGGGGGATGTCGTTCTGCTGCATGAACTTCATCAGTTCGGCGCGGGGGATGCGGCGAAACTTGCTGCCCGGCACGCGAAAGCCGTT